>JANNEX010000538.1:0-13659 GCA_031379155.1 Rubrivivax sp. | reverse complement strand
AAGCGGCGCACGGCGCCAGGGGTGTCATAGGGCAGCCAGGCCTGTGTGTCGCCTGCTTGCAGCAGCGTGCGGCCAGCTTCGCGGCCGGTGGCTGTGCCGTGGGTCAACAAAAATGTGATACCCGGCCGCTGCGCGCGCAGCGCGTCCATCAGCGGCGCAGCAGCGCGTGTCTCGCCCAGTGACACCGCGTGCAGCCACAAGCGGCCCGGCTGCGGCACAGCGCCACCGCCCAGCCGTTCAGCCCAGAAAGCGCGGTACAGCGGCTCATGCCGGCCACGCCACCACAGGCGCAAGAAGTACAGCGGCGTGGCCAGGCGCAGCAGCAGCGAATAGGCGCCGCACGCCAGTGCCGGCACCAGCCCTTGCTTCATGCTCAATGTGCCGACGCACCCACCTGCGCGTCGGGCTTGACGCTTTTGAGGACCGTCATGAACTGCTCCTGAATGCGCTGCAAGGCTTCAGGCGTGTGGCCTTCAAAACGCAGCACCAGCACCGGCGTGGTGTTGCTGGCGCGAATCAGGCCAAAGCCGTCGGCAAAGTCCACGCGCAGGCCGTCGATGGTGCCAACTTCACCACCTTCAAACGTTAGGCGGCCAGCGGCCACGCGGGCCAGCAGCTCAGCCACCACAGCATGGTGTTCACCTTCGGCGCAGGCGACATTCAGTTCGGGCGTGGAAAAACTGGTGGGCAAGGCGTCCAAAAAGGCGCTGGGGTTTTTCTCGCGGCTCAAAATTTCCAGCAAGCGCGCGGCCGTGTACATGGCGTCGTCAAAGCCGTACCAGCGCTCGCCAAAAAACAGGTGGCCGCTCATCTCGCCGGCAAAGGGCGCACCGGTTTCTTTGAGCTTGGCTTTGATGAGCGAATGCCCTGTCTTCCAGAGCAACGGCTTGCCACCGGCCTTGCGTATGGCCACCGGCAGGCGCTGGCTGCACTTCACGTCGTAGATGATGGTGGCACCCTTGTGGCGCTTCAAGATGTCGCGCGCAAAGAGCATGATCTGGCGGTCGGGATAAATGATGTGGCCCTGTGCCGTGACCACGCCCAGGCGGTCGCCGTCGCCGTCAAAAGCCAGGCCCACTTCAGCGCCGGTGGCGTGCACCACCTTGATCAGGTCAGCCAGGTTTTCGGGCTTGCTGGGGTCGGGGTGGTGGTTGGGAAAATCGCCGTCGACGGTGCTGTACAGGTCAATCACCTCGCAGCCCAGCGCGCGCAAGATGGCCGGGCCGGATGCACCGGGAATGCCGTTGCCACTGTCCACCACCACCTTCATGGGCCGCGCCAACTTGCAGTCTTGGGTGATGCGCCTGGCGTACTCGGCGCCAATGTCCATGCTGGCGCTGCGCCCGCGTTTGGCGGTGTAGGTTTCAGTCTCAATGCGTGCGCGCAGCTTTTGAATGTCGTCGCCATAAATGGCGCGCCCGGCCATCACCATCTTGAAGCCGTTGTAGTCCTTGGGGTTGTGGCTGCCCGTGACCTGTATGCCACTGCTGCAGCCGTATTTGGCGCGTGTGGCGGCCACGTAGTACAGCATGGGCGTGGTCACAGCGCCGATGTCCACGACATCCAGCCCCGTGCTCTTCAAGCCGCGAATCAGCGCGGCCACGAGACCCGGGCCCGACAAACGTCCGTCACGCCCCACGGCCACGGCCTTTTCGCCGGCCGCAAGGGCTTCAGAGCCGAAGGCGCGGCCCAGGTGTTCGGCAAACGTCGTATCGACGTTTTTGCCGACGATGCCGCGGATGTCGTAGGCCTTGAAGATGGTGGGATCGATCTGCATGTGGCGCTTGCCCTGGGAAGAAAACGCGCGATTGTAGGCAGCGTGTGCTTGCCGTTTGTCTGCCATCCACCCGCCATTCAGCCGCCATTCACCCGCGCTGCTGGCGATTCAGCGCCTGCCCTGGCCGTGCGTCTTGCAAGCGCAGCCAAGCCAGGCTGCGTCTTCCTACACTGCGGCCCATGAACATCAACCGCGCTGTGCTTGCCGCGTCCTGGCAGTCCTGGGTCAGCAACGACAACCGCCCGCGCGCCGGCCCGTGGTGGCTGCAATGGCTGTGGACGCTGCTCTTCAGCGCTGGCCTGGCGGTGCCCTTCACCGTCATCGGCTTCTTGGCTTTTGGGCGCGGCGAAGGCGCCTGGCGCAACCTGCAGGGTTGGGCCTTTTGGTACGGCAAAAACCTCATCGTCTGCCTGACCATAGGCGTGCTCATCCACCTGATGTTTGACCTTGCACGGCGTTGGTTCGCGCGGCCTGCACAAGTCAGCGCCTGGAAGGACTGGCAGCGCTCAATTTTTTTCGCGGGCACGCCGCTCTTGGGTGTGCTGATAGGCTGGCCGCTGGGTGTGACGCTGGCGGGCGCCCCGCTGGCGGCATGGGTGACAGGCCGCGAAGGCGCCAACATCCTGGCCGGCACTGTATTGCTGTCGCTGGCCATCAGCTTTGTGCTGCACCACTTTTTCGCCATCAAGAACAAGCAGTACCTGGCCGAAAAGCGCGCCACCGAAGCGCAACTGCGCCTGCTGCAAGGCCAGATAGAACCGCACTTCCTGTTCAACACCCTGGCCAATGTGCAAAGCCTTTTGGACCACGACTTGCCCAAGGCCAGGCAGATGTTGGCCTCGTTCACCGACTACTTGCGCGCGTCGCTGGGCACGCTGCGCAATGACAGCAGCACGGTGGCGCAAGAGCTTGAACTGGCGCGCCACTACCTGCTGCTGTTGCAAGCGCGCATGCAAGAGAGGCTGCGCTTTTCCATCAGCGCCGACGATGCCGCACGTGCCCAAGCCTTGCCGCCTTTGCTCTTGCAGCCGCTGGTGGAAAACGCCGTGGTGCACGGCTTGGAGCCCAGCATTCCTGGCGGCACGGTGACCGTGAATGTGCGTGTGGTTGGCGCGCGCTTGCAGCTGGACGTGCTCGACGACGGCCGTGGTCTAGGTGCACCTGTGCGCCTGGGCGCCAAGGCCGGTGCAGGCGTGGCGCTGGCCAACATACGCGAACGACTGGCCGCGCGTTATGGTGACGCCGCATCCTTGCAAGTCAGCGCCGCCAATCCCGGCACCCTGGCGCGCATCACCTTGCCACTGCAATCGACGCAATCGACGCAAACGACCCAAGCATCATGAGCACCGCACTCATCGCCGACGACGAACCACACCTGGCGCGTGCCCTGGCCGCTGAGCTGGCCCGGCTGTGGCCTGACTTGCAACTGCTGGGCGTGGCACGCAATGGCGTGCAAGCCGCAGAACTCATCGCCACCCTCAAACCCGACCTGGCCTTTTTGGACATCCAGATGCCGGGCCTGACGGGGCTGGAAGTGGCACAAGGCATAGAAGGCAGTACACGTGTCGTGTTCGTCACCGCCTACGACGCATACGCCGTGCAGGCTTTTGAGCAAGAAGCGCTGGACTATGTGCTCAAGCCCATCCAGGCCGAGCGTTTGCAGCGCACGGTGCAGCGTGTGCAGCGCGCCTTGTCGCAACCCGCCCATGACGATGCCGCGCTGCTCTCGGCTCTGCAGCGCTTGGCGCCCCAAACAGCCGCTACCGAACGCCTGCGCTGGGTGCGTGCCAGCAGCGGTGAGCTGACCCACCAGGTGGCCGTGCAAGAGGTGCTGTTCTTCCGCGCCGACGACAAATACACCTGCGTGCAAACGGCCGAGGCCGAGCATCTCATCCGCACACCCATTGCAGAGTTAGCTGCGCAACTCGACCCGGCGCAGTTTGTGCAAGTGCACCGCAGCACCATCGTCAACCTGGCGCACCTGGCGGGCACGCGGCGCGACGAAAGCAGCCGGCTGTTTTTGCGCGTCAAGGGTCATGCGAAAGAGTTGCCCGTCAGCCGCGCCTACGTGCATCTGTTCAAAGCCATGTAGGCCTGCGGCCCGGCCCTCACTGGTTCAGCGTGCAATCACAAAGCGCAGGCCCAGCGTACCGTCGGCACTGCCTATGGTTTCCATGGCCCAACTCCAGCCGGCAAGCGGCAGGCTGGCCAGCAGGATGATGATGACGCAGACCACCGCCACGGCGGTCAGCATGGCACCGAACCAGCTGTTCTGTTGATACCAATTGCTCATGTCGCTGGCAGCGTCAGTAAAACCGCAGGCGGCCAGGAAGGCCGGTAGGTTGGCCACGATGGTGGCGGTGGCGCTGACGCAGGCCATCACCGCCGTGGTCACCAACAGTGCAACGGTGAGCGAAGCCACTGACAAGGCCATCAAAGACGAGATGACGGCCGTGCAGATGGCCACCACGACCATGACCACGGCACGCACGACGCTCCAGTTGCGGTTGCATTCGTTGACCTGGGCGTCTTTAGTCGATGCGGCTTCGATGGAACGCACGAAAGCAATCAACTGCTGCCGCACGGCTTCCAAACCATTGCCCGCAGCGGATGCATCCGGCCTGGTCCCTGAAGATGCGAAGCCAGCGGCTGCAGACCCGCCGGTGGCAGCAGCCGTCTGGCGAACGGCTGAACCGATGGCGCTTCCCGCCTGCCTGGCCAAGGCTGCTGAGCCAGCGCCGACTTGACCGGGCGTGCTGCGCCGACGCAGGGCATCCCCTTGCGCCTGCAACGCGGCAAGCCCACTTTCCAGCGACTGCATCACCGCCTTCAGCGTGGCGGCCTGCTCAGCCCAGATGCAGATCTCGTGCGCCACGCCCGGGGCAGCCAGCGTCGCGTCGCTGCCAAACAGGTTTTGCATCAGGCTGGCAAAGGCCGCCACCGTGGGCACCGGCGCCTGGTTGACACGCACACGGGTGCGGCCCGGCGGCCCCCAGCTCAGCACGATGGGCGGTGCAGGCAGACCCAGTGGCGGCAGCACATAGGGCAGCGTGATGTCGAAGTCGCGGTTGGCGATGCGTTGCTTGACGGTGACGTACAGCGCCATCACGTCACTCAGGTCGGCCACCGTGGTTGACACCGTGCCCAGCGGGGTGGATTTGCTCACCGTGCGGCTGTCGCGCCAGTCGCTGCTGGTGCCTTGATAGGCGCCTTTGGCGTCGGTGCTGCCGGACCAGATCAGGTCGTCGGCGTTGCCAATGTCCTTGTCGAACACTGACAGCGACACACCCGTGGCGGGCACGGCCATGCCCCAGGGCCCGGGCATGTAGAAGACTTTGCCTTGAAGTGAGATATGGGCCATGAAGTTTGCCCTTTCAAGTCGTGGTCAGACGGGATTCTTCAGCGCGCCACAGCCGCAGCCCCTGGCGCTTTTTGCGCAGGCAGCGCCGCGCCACGCGCCAGCCGCAGCCGAATCATTTCAGCCAGCACAATGCCCAGCGGCGCTGAAAACCAGATGCAGATCAGCAGCGACGCGGTGTCGACATTTCTCAACAGCGGGCCCAGCACAAATTCCATCACGCGAAAGAGCCAGAAGGCGCCCCACATCGAGCCGGCGTAGCGAAACATCCATTTGCGATGCGCGCCAAAGTCGCGGCGGCGAATGCTCACCAGTCCCATGATGGCGCAGCTATAAACACACAGCGCCATGAACCAAAAACCGTAGGCCGACAGTGCGCCGCCGTAATGCACGACCGAGACATGTTCTGCCGCCAGCAAGCAGGCGCAGACCACGCCAATGGTCAGCGAGATCAATGACGCATAGCCCAGCGCGCGGTGCTGCCTGGGGTGTGCGCCCGTGCCGGGGCGAAACAGCTGCACCATCATCAAGACAAAGGCCAACGAATTGAAGAAGATGTGCCCGTACAGCAGTTGTGTGCGCAGCCCGCTGTCGTTAACAAAGCGCTCGTAAAAGGCCACGCCCCACGAGGGGTGCAGTTGGTAGCGCTCGCCCCAGACCGAGCAGGCGTTGTCAGCACAGGCGGCCAGTGCGGCCGGCTTGCTGGTGCCGGGCAAGCCCAGGTTGTCGAGCACGTCGTAGATGCCAATGAAAAAGGCAATCGACTTGGGCGCGCCATCCACAAAGTAGCGGCCATTCAAGACCACCAACAGCGCCATGCCAAAGATCAGGAAGGCGCCGTAGCGGCGTTGCTTCAAGCCCAGCAACAGCAAGCCAGCCCAGACCACCAAAGCGCCGTAAAAAGCGAGCACGGAGTAGGCGATGGGCATGTTGACGGCTCCCGGTGGTGACGCAGCCGCTTGCACTCTACGAGTGGGGCCTGCGGCCAGCGCCCGCACTAACCCCTAGTACTCCGACCCAGAGATTTCGAAACATGAAAGCGCGTCTTCGACCCGATGGCTGCGTTGCAAATCCTCGCAATGCCTTTGGGCATTGCTGTGGTTTGCGCCTTGCCCTCGGGCCAAATCCATCGCTTTCATCATGTTCCGAAACCCCCGCGCCGGAGTACCAGGCTCGGCGTTCAGGGCGTCTCGTGGCCGCGCTGCGCAGTGCCAGGCCAGGGCCTTTCGGCAGCGTCGCTCAGACTCGCCCACACGGGCCAGTTGAAACGCGCCACGACGTGGATTTGTCGCCCGTCAGACAGCGACAGCGCAATCGGCGTGGCCAGCGGCGAGCGAAAACGGTCGACCAGCGCGCCCACGCTGCTGCCCAGCAGCGTGGGCAGGCTGTGCCTGCGCAGCGCTGCGCCACTGGTGCCCAACTGCTCCAGCGCGCCGCAGTTGGCGCCGACATCTTCACCAGCGCCATGGTGTGCGAGTGCTAGCCGCGGTGGTCGCCCGACACGTCCAGCACACCCAGCATGTTGCCGCGCGGGTCAAGCATGGGCGCGGCCCAGGGGTGTGAGGTCGGCCACGCCTATGCGTGATACGCCCGGGGCGGCGCAGCAGTCGCGCGACTGCTCGATCGCGTCGACATGGGCTTCGGTGAACTTGAAGCCTGCCGCGATGGGGCGCAGCGATTCTTCGCCACAGAGTGCTCCTTCAGGGAGCACGGCCCACCGGCGCTGGGTGACGGCAAGGCTGGCCTGATGGCGGGGCTTTTAGAATCTGCCGCCGCGCGCCCACCCATCCCAGCCTCGACATCCAGCCCATGCCCATCACCGGCGCCACGCGCGTTTTCATCGTCATCGGCGACCCCGTGGTGCAAGTGCGCGCGCCCGAGATCTACAACCACCTGTTCCAACGCCATGGCGTGGACGCGGTGCTGGTGCCCATGCAAGTCAGCGCCGCGCACCTGGCCGGCTTTGTGCGGCAGACACTGCACGCGCACAACGTGGGTGGCATCTGGGCGACCATTCCGCACAAGCCTGCGCTGCTGCCGTTGATGGCCCGCCTGGACCCCGTGGCCCAGGTGGCCGGCGCCGTCAACATGGTGCGCCGCGCCGCAGATGGTGAACTTGAAGGTGCACTCTTTGACGGGTTAGGATTTGTGCACGGGCTGGACCACTTTGGCCTTGCCGTGGCGGCCCGGCGCGTGTTGGTGGTGGGTGCCGGTGGTGGTGGCCGCGCCGTAGCGGCCGCCATCGCCCAGCGTGGCCCGGCATGCCTGGCCATCTACAACCGCAGCGCGGCGCGCGCCGCAGACTTGGTGCAGCGCTTGAAGCCGCTGCTGGGTGACGCCGTGGTGCTGGCTGAGCACAGCGACGGCGCGGGCTATCACCTGGTGGTGAACTGCACTTCACAAGGCCTGAAGGCCGGCGACGCTTTGCCCCTGGATGTGGCCAGCCTTGACGCCGACGCGGCGGTGGTCGACATCATCATGTCGCGCACGCCCACCCCGCTGCTGCAAGCCTGCGCCGCGCGCGGCATCAAAGCCTACCCGGGCTTTGAGATGCTGGTGCAGCAGGTGCCCCTGGTGCTGGACTTTGTGGGCTTGCCTGAGCTGGCGTTGACGCTGAAGCACGACCTGTCGGAACTGCGCGGCTTGTTGATGCTGCGTTGAAACCGCGTGGCTGCCACGCGGCGCCGCCCTTGCCAGCACCTTCTCAATGCCGTCCTGGCGCAGCGTGCGCATGCCGTCGCCCAGCGCGGGCGCTGCAACTCGCGAAGCTAAGGGAGAGCTAAGGGGTCAGGTCTTGCCTTTTGCTTCCACCACGGTACCCTGCTCTTTGGCCGCCACCACCCGGCTAACCCTGGAGATCGACAGCCCACACTCGGCTGCAATCTGCGTCATCGTCAGCCCGCCGTCCTTGTAGGCCGCATGCATGGCCGCATCGCGGTTTCCGTGCAGCCGCAGGTAGGCCGCCACTGTCGTGGGCCGCGTGCGATGCGCCTTTGGCACCTCTTTGGCCAGTTTGCTCGTCGGCGCCGCCTTGTCCAGCATCCGCGCCACAAACGCCTCGTCGCCGAGAAAGACCTGCTGACGAAGGCCCTCGTCCCAAGGCGACGCGGCCTCGTCGGCCACCAGCCGCGCGTACAGCGTTGCGGCTCTGCGGTGGTCGGCAGCCCCTTTGGGCTGACGCTGCAAGAGCATGCCTTGCAGCGTGTGCACGTCCAGCCAGTCGGGTGCCGCCACGCGGCCCACATGCGCGCCGTAACTGGACCACGGCCAGTAAGCCACATCGCGCACCCACTTGGCGGCCAAGGCGTTGCGTTCGACGTAGCGGCACAGGCTCAGCAGATAGGCATCTCTGTCCACCAAGATGGCCTTAAATCGGCCCTGGAACAAGTGCCCCACCAGGCCATGCCGGCGGTTGAACTGCTGCGTGTAGACGCCGTTGAAGTGGCGCATCAGGCGCGAGAGATTGGCCTGATGGGTTTGCAGGACCAGGTGGTAGTGATTGCCCATCAGGCAATAGGCCAGCACCTTGGCGTCGAAGCGGTCCAAGGCTTGGGCCAGGATGCCGAGCTGGGTGCGCCTGTCCGCGTCGTCGCAGTAGATCGGTTCCCGTCTGTCACCTCGTGAGGTGAGGTGGTAGACGGCGCCGGGGAATTCGATGCGCAGGGGGCGTGCCATGGCGGGAGTGTGTGGTTGCGAGGGGCAAAATGCAAGACCTGACCCCATCTTTTTCACCCAGCTTTTTCAGCCTTTGTTGACCCCAGCCTTTCAGCCATCTCCAGCCTTTTCAAGCGCTTGCGTACACTGGCCACATCAGGAGGTAGAACATGACATCGACGCCTTTTGCAAGCCGAGCCCACCTGCTGGTGACTTGGCTTCTGATCCTGTTCGCTCCCTGCGTCATGGCCAATGACTCGCCCACCCATGTCGGCGCGACGCCCAAAATCCCTGCACTGGCCGACAAAGCGCCTGACTTCAGTTTGAACGCGCTCGACGGAACTGCGGTCACGCTGTCGAAACTGACCGCCAACTCCCCCGTGGTTCTTGTGGTGCTGCGTGGATTTCCAGGCTACCAGTGCCCAATCTGTGCCGCCCAAGTGGCCGGTTTGATTGCTCATGAGCACGAACTGGCGTTTGCCAATGCTCACGTCGTATTGGTCTACCCTGGGTCCGGTGACAACCTGGCAACCAAAGCCGCCGAGTTCTGGAAAATGCGGCCTCTCATGTTTTCGAAGTTGCCCGGGAATTTTTCGTACGTCACCGATCCCGGCTACCAGTTCACCGTGGCCTACGCATTGCGCTGGGATGCTCCGAGCGAGACGGCCTATCCATCGACATTCGTCATCGACCGCGAAGGTGTCGTGCGCTACGTCAAGGTCAGCAAGACCCATGGCAACCGAGCACCGGTGGCTGAAATCTTGAGGGCACTGGCACAAATCCGCTAGCGGTCCCTGACTGCCTGCTGCTTCCCCGCAGAACCCGAAAAAGGAGCGCGTCGTGCCCGGCACTAACCCCTCACGGCGAGCCGGTCTCGCCGCCAGCCTGTTTGCCTTGGCAGCGCTGGCGCTTGTCCCGCCGGCGATGGCGCAATCCAGCGCAGATGCGCCGCAGTGGGCCAGCGCGTCGCGCACGGTGGGCAGCATCCTCGATTTGCTTGAGCGCACGCGGCCCGATCCGGCGCAAGCGCAGGCCTACCGGGACATCCTCAACAAGCCGCCACCGTCGCCCAGCGCGTTCTGGTTCACCCGGCGCGACGCCTTGCTGGAACGCATGGATGCGGCCGAGTCGCTGGGCGATGTCGGCGCGCGGCTGCACGCCGCCCAGGCCATCATGGCCGTCTTTCGTGGCCGCGACGACATTCGGCGGGAGATGGAATTCGGCATCAGCTATGCCGGCATCCTGCGCGAGTCGGGGCTGCACAAAGAGGCCTATGAGATGGAAGAGGCCGTGGCCAAGTCACCGCAGACCTATGCCCACTGGTTGATGTCCTACCACTTCAATCGCACCATCGCCTTCGCGCAGCGTGGCGATGTGGAACAAGCCCTTGGTCACTACAGCGCCGCCTCGACGGAGTATTTTCGCTTCCCGAACAACCCCTTTGTACCCAACGTCGCCTCGGGCTTCCACTTCACCACCGCTACCTTGCGCCGAGCCGAAGGCCGCTACGCCGAGGCCGAGGCCAGCTACCTGTTGGCCATGGAGCAAAGCACGCGCTGGTTGTCTCAGATGGGTTGGCTTGCCAGCGCTGGCAGACATGCGCTGCCCACGACGCGCGGCTACAGCGCCTACATGAACCATCGCCTGGCCTACGCCAGCTTGCTGCGCGACCAGGGCCGCATGGCCGAGGCCGAGCGCGTGGCGCTGCAGCCGCTGGTGTGGGCGCTGCAACGTGTGGGCAAGTACTCGCCGCATGCCGTGCGTGCGGCGTCAACCTACGCCGAGCTGCTGTCGGCGCAGGGTCGGCAGGTCGAGGCCGAGCAGCTTGCCCGCGCGGCGCTGGAGATGGCCGCCGGCATTGGGGCCGAGCCGAACTCGCTCTTCACACGCTCGGCCAGGGAAGCCTTGGCGCGTGCCTTGCTGGCGCAAGACCGTGCGGCCGAGGCCGACCCCATGTTCGAACAAGCGCGAGAGCCCGGCGCCGGCCTAGAGCCAGCGCATGCCGTGGCCGCCGTGCTGGGCGGCCGTGCAGCGGCGGTGTTGCCCGCCCTGGAGCAAGCTGCGGCCCTGCGCCGCGCCAACCTGGGCGACGGCAACCCGCTCACCGGTGAGACCCGCGGTGTCTACGCCATGGCGCTGGCTGCGGTGGCGCGCAGCCACAACAACGCCGCTGGCATGCAGGCCGCGCGCGCTGAATTCGAAGCCGCGCTGCCCGCCTTGCTGGCGGCGCGCCGGCAGGTCGGCGAATCCGAAGATGCCTTGCGCGTCAAGCTGCGTGCCTGGGTGGTGCAGAGCTACCTCGAAGCCCTGGCCGAGGTCGCGCACACCGACCCCGGCGCAGCCGCTCGGGCTTTCGAGTTGGCCGATCTTCTGCGCGGCAGCGACACCCAACAGGCAGTGGCCGCCAGTGCCGCACGCTCAGCAGCCAGCCACCCCGAACTGGCGGCGGACGTGCGCCGCGAGCAAGATTTGCGCGTCGAGCTCACAGGCCTGTACCGCACGCAGCAAGAGATTGCCGGCCTCAGCACACAAGCACTGCGCGAGCGCGGCATCGATCCAGCCATGCTGCGCGCACGCATCGGTGAGCTGAACGCGCAGCACGGCCGCTTGTTCGATCACATCGAGAGCCGCTTCCCGCGTTACGCCAACCTGCTGGCCCCCAAGCCGCCCACCTTGGCGCAGGCGCAAGCCAGCTTGCATCCGGGCGAGGCCTTGCTCAGCGTCGTCAGCACGCCGCGCATGACGCTGGTCTGGGCGTTGACGCGCCAACGTGTGGCCTTTGCCCACAGCAGCCTGGGCGAAGCGCAGATCGCGCCCATGGTGCAGCGCCTGCGCGACGCGCTGGACGTGGGCGACAAGCCCTTCAACTACTGGCCCGAGTTGGACCTGGCCGCGTCGCATGCGCTGTACCAAGCCGTGGTCGAACCCGTGCGCTCCGCGCTGGAAGGGGCGGACACCTTGGTCGTTGCTGCTGGCGGCAGCCTGGCCGCGCTGCCGCCCGCTGTGCTGACCACTGCTGCGTTTATCCTGGGCAGCGACAAAGACACTCTGTTCGACCGTTATGCCGACGTGCCCTGGCTCGGCCGCCAATTCGCCACGGCTCAGGTGCCCAGCGTCAACGCATGGGTCAGCCTGCGCGGCGCGCCGCCCGCGCGGGCTGATCGCTCGGCCTTCATCGGCTTTGGCGACCCGGTGTTCACGAGCGTCGATGCCCGCGCTGCCAGCACGCCGGCCGGTGCGGGCCCGGCACGCAAGCTTGCGATGGCGCGGCCCGATGCGCAGTCCATGCGCAGCGGCAGTTCCCCGTCGTGGGTGCCTTACAGCCGCCTGGGCCCATTGCCTGAGACGCGCGACGAAGTCTTGGCCATCGCCAAGGCCCTGGGCGCAGACCCCGAACGCGATGTGGTGCTGGGCGCTGCCGTCACGCGCCAACGTGTCAAGCAGGCCAACCTGTCGCGCACGCGTGTCATCGCCTTCGCCACCCATGGTTTGCTGCCGGGCGACTTTCCTGGCCTCACGCAGCCCGCGCTGGCCTTGTCGGCGCCGCCTGGGCTGAATGCCGACGAGCAGCCGCTGCAAGCCCTGCTCACGCTGGAAGACGTGCTGCAACTCAAGCTCGACGCCGACTGGGTGGTGCTGTCGGCCTGCAACACAGCGGCCGCCGACGGGCTGGGGGGTGAAGCTGTCTCCGGCTTGGGGCGCGGCTTCTTCTACGCCGGTTCACGCGCCATGCTGGTGACCCATTGGTCGGTAGAAAGCGAAAGCGCCAAGGCGCTGGTCTCGCAGACCTTCAGCCGCTACGCGGCCGCATCCAGCGTCAGCCGCTCCAAGGCCTTGCAGCAGGCCATGCAAGCGGTGCGTGACACGGTGGTCAAGAACGCCCAGGGCAAGCCTCTGTACGCCTGGGCACATCCGATGTTCTGGGCGCCCTACGCACTGGTGGGTGAGGCGGGGCGCTGAAGTCAGATGGCGTGGGCGGGGGCTGGCCGGTCTTCCTCGACTCGCCGTTGGCGCCCAGTCAAGAAAGACGGCTTCGCTGCGCAATTGCATGCCTCCCACCGACAGCGCAATGCACTTGCACCGAGTCTGCGCCCCTCAGGAATTCGCCCGCACTTCCTCAATCGTCGTCACCCCTGCCAGCACCTTCTCAATGCCGTCCTGGCGCAGCGTGCGCATGCCGTCGCCCAGCGCGTGGCGCTGCAACTCGTCGGCGCGCTTGCCGGTCTGGATGCAGTGGCGCAGGCCGCGCGTGACCATCATCAGCTCGTGGATGCCGGCGCGGCCGCGGTAGCCGGTGCCGCCGCAGTGGTTGCAGCCCACGGACCTGTAGAGCGTCAGCCGGCCGCTCGATGACCCTGCGGCGGCGGCCGGGGCGCCGGGCGAACCCTCGTCGCCCGGGCTGCCGAAGCGCCGCCGCCAGTCGGCCAGCACCTCGGTCGCGTCGGGCGGGTTCTCGGCCTCGGCCATGACGTGCATGTAGTCGCGCAGCAGTTCTTCCTCTTCCTCGGCGCTGGCGGTGCGCGCGACGCGGCAGTGGCTGCACAGGCGGCGCACCAGGCGCTGGGCCAGCACGCCAAGCAGCGCATCGGCGAAGTTGAAGGGGTCCATGCCCATGTCGAGCAGCCGCGTGATGGTCTCGGGTGCGCTGTTGGTGTGCAGGGTGCTGAGCAGCAGGTGGCCGGTGAGGCTGGCCTCGATCGCCACCTGGGCCGTCTCCTGGTCGCGGATTTCGCCGACCATGATGACGTCGGGGTCGGCGCGCAGGAAGGCGCGCAGCGCCTTGGCGAAGGTCCACTCGATGCGCGGGTTGACCTGCACCTGGCGCAGCCCGACCTGGGTGATCTCCACCGGGTCCTCGGCGGTCCAGATC
>JANNEX010000535.1:0-4075 GCA_031379155.1 Rubrivivax sp. | reverse complement strand
CAAACAATGGCTGGGCGGCACCGCGCCTGGCGCGCTTGACGACAGCGCCGTGCGCACACGCATCCTCATGGTCTGCACCGGCAACATCTGCCGTTCACCCACGGCTGAAGGCGTGCTGCGCGCCAAGCTCCAGCAAGCGGGACTGGGCGACACGGTGAGTGTGGACTCTGCCGGTACGCAGGGGTATCACACCGCAGAAGCGCCCGACGCCCGCGCCGTCAGCGCCGCCGCCAGGCGCGGCTACGACATCGCCAGACTGCGCGCGCGGCCCATGAAGCCCGAAGACTTTGCCAGCTTTGACTGGCTGTTGGCCATGGACCAGACGCACATGGACTGGCTGCTCAAGCGCCAACCGCCGGGCGCCAAAGCGCAAGCCAGCCTGCTCATGCCTTTTGCGCGAGAGCACGCCCAACTCACCGAGGTGCCCGACCCCTATTTCGGCGGCCCGGCCGGCTTTGAGCATGTGCTGGATTTGCTTGAAGACGCCTGTCAGGGCGTGGTTGAACGCCTTCGTGCAGGGCAGGGGCTGGCAGAGTCCACACGCTAGTCAGTGGGGTCAGGGCGCTGGCAAAGCCCGATCAAAACACTCAGCTTCTGCTATAGTTGAGCAAATTGCTCGGGATCATGCCGAAGCTTCATCAAACGGCCGATTCCATTACCGCCAAAGCGCCACGCTCTGCCCCGTTTTCACCCTTCCCGCGCCACCGCGTCAAAAGGAAACCCCATGCGTCTGACCACCAAAGGCCGCTTCGCTGTCACGGCCATGATTGACTTGGCGCTGCGCTCCAACGCTGGCCCCGTTGCGCTGGCCGCCATCAGCACCCGGCAGCAGATTTCGCTGTCCTACCTGGAGCAACTTTTTGGCAAGTTGCGCCGCCATGAACTGGTGGAAAGCACGCGCGGCCCCGGTGGCGGTTATTCGTTGGGCCGTTCGGCCGCCGAAATCACGGTAGCCGACATCATCGTGGCTGTGGATGAGCCCATCGACGCCACCGGCTGCGCCGGCAATGAAGGCTGCATGGGCGAAGACACCGGCAAGTGCATGACGCACGACCTGTGGGCCAGCCTGAACGCCAAGATGATTGAGTTCCTCGACTCCGTGTCGCTGAAGAAACTGGTCGACGAGCAGCTGGCCAAGGGTGTGTCGCTGGACGAAGCGCCCATCAAGCGCGCCATCAGCAGCGTGCCGGTGCTCAAGCCGATCAAGATCACGGCGCCGAATTCGGTGTTTGCACTTGGCAACGCGTTCACGAAGTAATTTCAAGGCCGAAACGATGACCCCGCATTTCCCCATCTACCTGGACTACGGCGCCACTACGCCTTGCGACCCGCGTGTCGTCGAAGCCATGATCCCTTGGCTGCGTGAACACTTTGGCAACCCCGCCAGCCGCAGCCACGCCTGGGGCTGGGAAGCCGAAGAAGTGGTCGAAAAGTCACGCGCCCAAGTCGCTGACTTGATCAACGCCGACCCGCGCGAAATTGTCTGGACCAGCGGCGCCACCGAGTCCATCAATCTGGCCATCAAAGGCGCGGCGCATTTCTACGGCAGCCGCGGCAAACACCTCATCACGCTGAAGACCGAACACAAGGCCACGCTGGACACGATGCGTGAACTTGAGCGCCAGGGCTTTGAGGTCACTTACCTGGACGTGCAGGAAAACGGCCTGCTCGACCTGGACGCTTTCAAAGCCGCGCTGCGCAAAGACACCATCCTGGCTTCGGTGCTCTTCGTCAACAACGAAATCGGCGTCATCCAGGACGTGACGACGATAGGCAAGCTGTGCCGTGAACGCGGCATCATTTTCCACGTCGACGCAGCGCAAGCCACTGGCAAGATCAGCATCGACATGGCCACGCTGCCCATCGACCTGATGAGCCTGGCATCACACAAAACCTACGGCCCCAAGGGCATAGGCGCGCTGTATGTGCGGCGCAAACCGCGTGTGCGCCTGGAAGCCCAAATGCACGGCGGCGGCCACGAGCGTGGCATGCGCAGTGGCACGCTGCCCACGCACCAGTGTGTGGGCATGGGCGTGGCGTTTGCCATCGCCAAGGCCGAGATGGGCACCGAGACTGAACGCATCCGCATGCTGCATCAGCGCTTGCGCGATGGCCTGTCGGGCATCGAACAGGTCTTTGTGAATGGCGACCTGGAACAGCGCGTACCGCACAACTTGAACGTCAGCTTCAACTACGTCGAAGGTGAATCTTTGATCATGGGCGTCAAGGGCATTGCCGTGTCATCGGGCTCGGCCTGCACCAGCGCCAGCCTGGAGCCCAGCTATGTGCTGCGCGCCCTGGGCCGCAGTGATGAGCTGGCGCACAGCAGCCTGCGCATGACCATTGGCCGCTTCACCACGGTGGAAGAAATCGACTACGCGGTCAGCACCTTGAAAGACCGCGTGGCCAAACTGCGCGACCTGTCCCCGCTGTGGGAAATGTTCAAAGACGGCATCGACATCGCATCCATTCAGTGGACAGCCCACTGAGCATCAGGAGAGACACAAATGGCATACAGCGACAAAGTGGTTGAACACTACGAAAACCCGCGCAACGTGGGTTCTTTCGACAAGGGCGACGACAACGTGGGCACCGGCATGGTGGGCGCGCCGGCTTGCGGCGACGTGATGAAGCTGCAGATCAAGGTCAACGCTGAGACGGGCTTGATCGAAGACGCACGCTTCAAGACCTATGGCTGCGGTTCGGCCATCGCGTCCAGCTCACTGGTGACTGAATGGGTCAAGGGCAAGTCACTCGACGAAGCCATGACCATCAAGAACACCCACATCGCACAGGAACTGGCGCTGCCGCCGGTGAAGATTCACTGCTCCATCCTGGCCGAAGACGCCATCAAGGCCGCAGTGCAAGACTACAAGGCCAAGCACCTGGTGCCCACCGCCGCACCCGTGCTGGCCAGCTGAACAGACCATGGCTGTCACCTTGACCGAAGCTGCTGCCAATCACGTCACCCGCTACCTGGGCCGGCGTGGCAAAGGCGTGGGCGTGCGCCTGGGCGTGAAGACCACGGGTTGCTCAGGCCTGGCCTACAAGCTGGAATACGCCGACGACATTGCAAGCGAAGACGTGATCTTTGAAGACCACGGCGTCAAGGTGCTGGTCGACCCCAAAAGCCTGCCCTACATCGACGGCACCGAACTTGACTTTGTGCGCGAAGGCCTGAACGAAGGCTTCAAGTTCCACAACCCGCGCGAGAAAGACCGCTGCGGTTGTGGCGAGTCCTTCCGCGTCTAAATCAAACTTTTCCAAGCAGGGCGCGGGCATCACGGCCGCGCCCTTTTTTCAGCCCCATGCCTGCTGCCATCACCATCCGCCAGGAAAGCGCCGACCAGCCTGAAGTGGTGGCGCTGCTGAACGCGCTCGACAGCTACCTGGCGTCGCTGTACCCGCCCGAAGCCAACTTCATCCTCGACGTGCAAGCCTTGTTGGCGCTCGAGGTGACCTTCATGGTGGCGCGTGACGATCACCACATCGTGGGCACCGGCGCCGTGCGCCGCATGGCCGCGGAGCCCGCCACGCAGCACCAGCCCTATGGTGAGATCAAGCGCATGTATGTCGACCCCGCCAGGCGCGGCGAAGGCATTGCGCCGCGCTTGCTGGCGGCACTGGAAGACACGCTGCGCGCCCAGGGCATCCACCTGGCATTGCTGGAAACCGGCCCCGAACAAAGCGAAGCCGTGAAGCTGTATGAACGTTGCGGCTACGTGCAGCGCGGCGTCTTCGGCGCCTACCCCGACAACGGCTTGTCGGTCTACTACAGCAAGACCCTGTGAAGCTCAGCGACGACGACTTCACGCTGTTTGGCCTGCCGCCAAAGCAGGCCTTGCAGCTCACCCAGCTTGATGAGCGCCGGCGCGAACTGCAAGCCCAAGTCCACCCCGACCGCTTTGCCGCAGAGGGTGCCGCCGCACAGCGTCTGGCCATGCAATGGGCCGTGCGCGTGAATCAGGCTTACGCACGTTTGAAAGACCCGCTGAGCCGCGCCGCTTACCTCTGTGAACTGCGCGGCGTGGCCGTCGACGCTGAACGCAACACCGCCATGCCCACCGCTTTTTTG
>JANNEX010000515.1:0-3855 GCA_031379155.1 Rubrivivax sp. | reverse complement strand
GGGCGCACGCTGGCGGTGGTGGGTGAATCGGGCTGCGGCAAGAGCACGCTGGCGCGCCAGTTGACGCTGATCGAGCCGCCGACTTCAGGCGCGCTATTGATAGCCGGCCAAGACGCCGCGCAAGCTGACAAGTCTGCGTTGAAGGCCTTGCGCCAGCGTGTGCAGATGGTCTTCCAGAACCCCTATGCCTCGCTCAACCCGCGCAAGACCATAGCCAGCGCGCTGACCGAGCCGCTGCTCATCAACACCACGCTCACGGCCACACAGCGCAATGAACGTGTGATGCAGATGATCGAACGTGTCGGCCTGCGCCCTGAACACGCACAGCGCTACCCGCACATGTTCAGCGGCGGCCAGCGCCAGCGCGTGGCGGTGGCGCGCGCCATGATGCTCGCACCCGCCATCGTGGTGGCCGACGAGCCTACGTCGGCGCTCGACGTCAGCATCCAGGCGCAAATCCTCAACCTCTTCATGGACCTGCAAGAAGCCACGTCCACGGCCTACGTTTTCATCAGCCATAACCTTGCCGTGGTGGAGCATGTGGCGCACGACGTGATGGTCATGTACCTGGGCCGCGCGGTAGAGCAAGGCCCCAAGGCTGCCGTGCTGGGCCAGCCGCTGCACCCCTACACGCAGGCGCTGCTGGGTGCGGTGCCGGTGCTGAACAAAGCTCAGCGCAAAGCGCGAATTCCTTTGACGGGCGAAACGCCCAGCCCGCTAAACCCGCCCAGCGGCTGCGCTTTTCACACCCGCTGCCCACGGGTGCAGGCGCGCTGCAGGGCTGAAGTGCCGCTGCTGCGTGAAGTGCAGGGCCGGCGCGTGGCTTGTCATTTGGTGCAGGAGTGAACGTGGACCTGGCCCAAGCGCTGCTGCACGCCGTGCAGGCGCAAGACTTCGCCAGCAGCGCCGACGCCTGGCGCAACGGCCAAGCCGTGGACGCGTTTCCCAGCATCGACCTGGCCGTGGTGAGCTTCACCGCCGGCCGCAGCCCACGCTGGGCCAACGTGCTGTTCTCGCGTGAACACCCACGAGGCATCGTCGCCGACATCGATGCGACAGCAGGCTCGGTGCGCAACCTGCGCTTCGACGCCGACCAGCGCAACGCCGCGCTTGACTCCCCGGCATGGCTGCCGGGTGCTGACTGGTCGCAACTGAGGTGGACCCACTTGAATGGCCAGGGGCCGCAGCGCTTTGTCGCACCTTACCCGGCCTCTTTACTCAAGCTGATGGTGGCTGTGGGCGTGGGCCTGGCCCTAGACGCCGGCAAGACCACCTGGCCCGACGCGCTGGAGCCCATGATCGTGCTCAGCGACAACGACGCCACCGACGCTTGCGTGGCGCTGCTGCACCGCTGCGCCATGGTCGGCGTCTTGAACCGGCGCTTCCAAGAACTCGGCCTGCACACCCTGCAACTCAACAGCACCACACCCGGCGGCGGCTGGCGCAATGCCGACGGCGCGGGTGTGGGCCGCATCCACATGACCGCTTGGGACACCGTGCGCCTGCTGTGGCTGCTGGACGCCGACGCGCCCGCAGCCCCTTGGCTGCCAGCTGGCACCGCGCTGCTGCAAGCCGCCACGCGCGAGCACTTGCGGGCGGTGCTGGCGCGCCAGCAACTGGACGAAATCTTGAGCAGTGGCATGCTGCGCGGTGTGCCCGGTTGGGTGGCGGGCTTGCCCGACGCGCCGGCCTTTGCGCACAAGACCGGCACCACCGACAACTACGCCTCAGACGCTGGCATCGTGCGCAGCGCCCACTGCCACTACATCGTGGCCGTGCTCACCAGCCTGGGCCGGCGTTTTGCGCCGCAACCGCAGTGCGCCACGACTTGGCGGCTGCCGGCGCTGGGCGCTGCCGTGCATCACCTCATGGAAGGATTGTCCTGAACTACCTAACCCTCAAACCGGGTGACCTCATTGGCGTGCTGGCGCCGGCTGGCCCGGTGGCTGCCGACAAGCTGCCCGCCGTATTGGCGCTGTACGAGCGCTGGGGCTACTCAGTGCGCCTCTACCCCAGTTGCTACGCCGACGCGGGCTATCTGGCCGGCCCGGATGCGCTGCGCCTGGCTGATCTGCACGCCGCCTTGGCCGACGACAGCGTGGCGGCCATCCACTGCCTGCGCGGCGGCTACGGCTGCATGCGGCTGCTCGATGCCATTGACGTGGCGCTGCTGCGTCGCAAACCCAAGCAGCTCATCGGCTACAGCGACATCACCGCCTTGCACGCGCTGTGGGCGCGCGTTGGCCTGCCCAGCTTGCACGCGCCCATGCCAGGCTCTGACCTCATCAAGCCCGGGCGCGAAGATGATGAAGCGGCGCTGCTGCAATTGTTGCGTCAGGGCCTGAAGGCGGGCGACGTGCTGGCGCCGGCGCTAGAGAGCAACACGCTGTGCGTGCCCGGCCAGGCCCAAGGCCTGCTGATTGGCGGCAACCTGAGCCTGGTGGCGGCCCTGCTGGGCACGCCCTTCGCGTGGCAAGCGCAGGGTGCCATCCTGTTTTTGGAAGACATCAGCGAGGAGCTCTACCGCGTGGACAGGCTGCTGACGCAACTGCAACTGGCCGGTGTGCTGGACGCGGTAGCAGGCTTTGTGCTGGGCAGCTTCACCGAAGCAGAGTCGCCGGTGGCGCTGCTGCGCGACAGGCTGCTGCCGCATTGCCAACGGCTGGGCAAGCCCTTGTTGAGCGGCTGGCCCACGGGCCATGGCACGCCCAACCGGCCGCTGCCCATGGGGCTGCATGTGGAACTGACGGCTTGCGAAGACGGCGACGGTGGCGGCAGCGGCAGCCTGCGCTGCTTGCAAGACTTCATGCTGAACGCCTGAAGAGCCGCCACTTACTTGGCGCGGTAGGCCCTGACCACTGCGATCACCGCAGCCACCACCACCAGCGCCAAAAGCAGCCAGCCTTCCAGGTGATGAATCTCACCCAACAGCGCCTGCGCCGCACTGCCAAAGAACCAGCCCACAGCGCCCACCACCACGGCCCAGATGAGCGCGCCGATGGCGTTGAAGAAGGCAAAGCGCCAGGCCGGCATGTCTGAGCTGCCCATCACCACCGGCCCCGCAATGCGCAGGCCGTAGGCAAAACGCACGCCCACCACCAGCCAGCCATCCCAGCGTTCAATCAAGTCATGCACATGGCCCACCTGCTTGGCCCACGCGGGGCGCCAAGCCAGCACACGCTCACCATGGCGGCGGCCCAGCCAGAAGAAAAACTGGTCGCCCAAAAAGCCGCAAACACTGGCCACGGCCACCACGGCCCAGGGGTTGAGGTAGCCGCGGTGGGCAGCAAAGCCGGCCAGCAGCAGCACGGTCTCACCTTCGAGCAGACTGCCCAACGCCAGCACCCAGTAGCCGTGGGCGGTGATGGCCTGGCTCAGCCAGGCGCCAAAGTCGGCGTTCATTTGCTATCCCACGCCTTCATGCCTGCCACCTTTGCTGCGCCGCTGGATTGTGCCCAGCGCGGTTTACTACTGGCCAAGGGCAAAATCGGGGCTTCTCCGCCAATTACAAGCAAGCAGCGCCACCATGAGCCAGCCTTCACAAGCCTTGCAAGCCCTTGGGCCCGCCTCGCAGCACACCCACATCACGTCACTGCCCCTGCTGGCCCAAGGTAAGGTGCGCGACAACTATGCCGTGGGCGCCGACCGCCTGCTGATGGTGGCCAGTGACCGCCTGAGCGCTTTCGATGTCGTCATGAAAGCCCCCGTGCCCGGCAAGGGCCGGCTGCTGACACAGATGGCGCTGTTCTGGTTTGAACACCTGCGCGGCATCGCGCCCAATCACCTGACTGGCGAGGCGCCTGAGAGTGTGGTCACTGCCACCGAAGCGCCACAAGTGCAAGGCCGCGCCATGCT
>JANNEX010000489.1:0-1758 GCA_031379155.1 Rubrivivax sp. | reverse complement strand
GGCGTGGCAAAGAAGATGTCGGCCGTTGTGCTGCCCGACGGGGAAGGCGACGAGCTGTCGGCCTTGGCGTCCTTGAAATAGTAAACGTTGACTGGCCCGGCTGTCGCCAGCAAAGGAGCGAGAAGCACAGCCCCCACCAGGGGCCATGAACCGAGGCGCAGCATTCGAGCGCCGGGGGCCAAGTGAGCCGAGATTCGCATGTGATCACCTCATGAAGTTGGGTTGAGTCCCGGGTTCTCGATGGATCGCGAACCGGTGTGGCGGATTCTGCATGCTTGGCCTAACTCAGTTCTAATCGTAATTAGGGGGTTGTTCGAATTGACCGGGTCTTTCACTACCAATAACGCTTTCATAACGCGGGCTGCGATATAAGTACATTTCGCGACACTTTTACGAGGAAAAAGAGGCTCCGCCGGCTAGGTGTGGTCGATGAAATCATGCACGTCAAGCGAATACTTCGTTCCCCGCAGTTGCGCAGCAGAGTTGGCAAGTTGGCCGCTCCAGCTTGTGCATTAGCGTGGCTTGTGCATTACGCAACCTGATCGTTAACGTAGCCTGAAGGCGCTGCCGTGCTGCGCGGCGTGCCCCCGGCGCCCGGTGTCTGAGTTAGGCTTGCGGGCCCAATGTCCTTTCCAAAAGCAGCGCCCCTATGCACGCCGCCTGATGAGCTCCACCCCGCCAATCGACGCAGCGCCCAGCCTGCGGCTGCGTCTTGCCCACAATCCGCAGGTCGAGGGGCCAGATGCGGCCGCCTGGCCGCTGTCGCCGCGCGACGCAGCGCTGCTGGCCTGGCTCGCCGTCGAAGGCCCGACACCGCGGGACCGGCTGGCTGCGCTGCTCTGGCCGCTCAGCAGTGACGCGCAGGCGCGCAATGCCTTGCGCCAGCGCCTGCATCAGCTGAAGAAGTTGGTTGGCCGAGACTTGGCTCTGGGCACGCGCGTGCTCAGCCTGGTGCCCGACCTGGCGCATGACCTGGCGCACGACTTGGCGCACGACTTGGCGCACGACTCGGGTGCGGCGGCCGAGTTGCTCGGTACGATCAGCCTCACTGACGCCCCCGAGCTCGACGCCTGGCTGCAAACGCAGCGCGAGCAGCGCAGTGCGCGCCAACACGAGGCCCTGTGCGCCCAGGCCCAGGCGCTCGAGGACGCGGGTGATGCCGCCGCAGCGCTGCCGCTGGCGCAGGGCTTGCTGCGGCTGGCGCCGCTTTCTGAGGTGGCCCATCAGCGCGTGATGCGGCTGCACTACCTGCTGGGCGACACCTCGCTGGCCCTGGTGGCTTTCGACCGCTGCGAGCAAGCACTCAAGCACGAGCTTGGCGCGCGGCCTTCGGGCCAGACCTTGGCGCTGCTGTCGACCATCGAGCGCGCGGCTGCTTCGGCGACTGCTTCGGCGGCTGCCGGTGGCGCACTTCCCGCGTCCGTGCTCAGGCCACCCGCCATGGTGGGGCGCGTGCCCGAGAGCGCGGCCTTCGCCGCAGCTTGGCAACGGCGGTCTGCTGTGGTGCTGGTGGGCGAAGCCGGCGTCGGCAAGACACGTTTTGTGGCTGAGCAGACCGCCCAAACGCGCGGGCTGCTGCGCGCCGCCGCTTACGCGGGTGACGTTGGCCAGCCCTATGCGCTGCTCACGCGTGTGGTGCGTGCCGCCCTGGCGCAATTGGGGCAAGGGGGGCAGGCACCGGCCGCCGCCATCGCGCGCGAGCTGGCGCACTTGATTCCCGAGCTTGGCGACACGCGGCCGCTGCGCAGCGAGCTTGAC
>JANNEX010000219.1:0-1644 GCA_031379155.1 Rubrivivax sp. | reverse complement strand
AAGGCCATGGCGCGTGTTTCGCCCCAGGCCTTGAAGACGCCGCCCAGCCATTCGGCGTCAGTCGCTTCCAGCTCGATGCGGCCCCTCCATTTGGGCTCAAGAAAGCCTTCGTAGGTCTTGGGCAAGTCAGCCGCCTTGACCTTGTTCGTGTTGTAGGCCACGACGAAAAAGTTCAGCCTGTCGGGCACCCACTGGCCATGTTTTTGCAGGATGGCGGGTGGCAAGTCGGCCAGGTGGGGGCTGTGGAATTCAGCCAGCAGTTGTTCACGCGCCAGCGACTCCATCTCAGGGCCATTGGTCTCCACCACGTCCACCGCGTGGCGCTTGCCACGCGCTTCAGACACCACACGCTGCACCACGGCGTCGCTCAGGGCGCGCCACAGCTGGACCTTGACACCGGTTTTCTTTTCGAAAGCTTCGACCAGCGGTGTGGCTTCGGTGGGCGCCAGTGAGGTGTAGAGATTGACGCTGCCTTCTTGGCGCGCGCGTTCCAGCAAACGCGGCTCGCGGTCAGCCCCTTTGTAGCCGTAGATGGCTGCGTGCGGGTTCAGCGGCTGCGCGCCCACGCCCAGACTGATCAGGCCAGTAGCGGCGATGAAGAGGCAGAGGCTGAAAACGCGCACCGCCGGTCTCCTTGGGGCTGCGTGATGAGGTCGGTCCAGACGTCATCTTTGACGCTGCCAAAAGTGTATGGTCAAATCGTTGCCGGTTCAATGGAAAGAACTATGTTCCATATAACGGAACACGCCGCCACGCTGGCGGCGCAGACACGGAGCGCCCATGCCGCACGACAAGGACCTGACCCACTGGCACGAGCCTGCGGGCCACAAAAAGGCCGGCTTCGGCGAATTCCGCAAGCAGCCCACGCCCTATGACGCCTTCATGCAAAGTGAAGGCATCCCCGTGTTTCGCGACATCGGTATCAGCAAGGTGCAAAACCTGCCGCTCTTTCCCTGGAAGCGCACGGGTGGCAAAGGCCACTTCATTCAACTGTTAGGCACCGAGACCAAGTGGGGCTGCTTCGTGGTGGAGGTGCCACCGGCCGGCGCGCTGCACGCGCAGCGCCACCTGTACGAAGAAATCTACCTGGTGGTCGAAGGCCGCGGCAGCACCGAGGTCTGGCAGGAAGGCGACAGCAAAAAGCACGTCTTTGAGTGGCAGGCGGGTTCGATGTTTTCGATTCCCATGAACGCCTGGTTTCGCATCGTCAACGCAACCTCGGGCGGCGCCCTGCTGTTGGCGGGCAACACGGCGCCCAATGTGCTGAACATGATCAACAACATCGACGCGGTGTTCAACAACCCCTTTGTCTTTCGTGACCGCTTCAGTGGCGCCGACGACTTTTTCAAGCCCAAGGACGACATCGAGCCCGACCCCGTGCGTGGCCTGGCCATGCGGCGCACCAACTTCATCCCTGACATCGTGAATTGCGAGCTGCCGCTGGACAACCGGCGCAGCCCCGGCTGGCGCCGTGTCGAACCCTTCATGACCAACAACCAATTTTATTTCTGGATTGGCCAGCATGAACATGGGCGTTATTCCAAGGCCCACGCGCACACCAGTGCGGCCGTGCTGATCTGCGTCAAAGGCAAGGGCTACACCTACACCTGGCCTGAAAAGCTGGGCGAAACACCGTGGGCCAGT
>JANNEX010000208.1:0-2425 GCA_031379155.1 Rubrivivax sp. | reverse complement strand
AATCAAGGCGTCGAGTTAGGGGCCTAACAGCCTGGCGAAGTCCCGGTCCAGTTTCGTCAACGCGCCATCAATGGCCGAGCTTCGCGCGCCAATCCATTGTTGTTGATCCGCCAGTTGTTGCTTGGCCAGCGCCAGCATGCGCTTCATCTCCGGCATCTGCGGCCCGCCCACGGTGCGGCGGTTTTGCACGATGGCCACTGGGTTCAAGGTGGAACGGAACTCCTGCTCACTCATCGGCAGTTCGGCGTTCGGGCTGTACTCCTTCACGGCGTCGCGATAGATCTTTCGGGCCTCGGCGTATGGAAACTCCAAGGGCTTGATGTTGTTGGCCTTGGCATAGGTCACCACCTCGGAACTGAAGTGATGGCCCACACGAAACGGCAGCTTGTATTTGCTCATCAGCACATCGGCCAGTTCCTGTGAGGCCGTCCAGTCGCTGTTGAGCTCTTCCAACGCGCGTTCGGGGCTGACGACCAGCGAATTCAGGATGCGGTCGAACTGCTTGAGGAATTGAACGGCGCTGTGCACCATCTCGGTGTTAGCGCTCTCCTCCTTGGGGTCTTGCATGCCGGGCATGATGTTGTGGGCGCGCATGATGGGGCCCATGGCCAGGGCCAGGGCAGAAGACACGTCGCGCCGCGTTTCGGTCAAGAGAATGGGGTTTTGCTTTTGCGGCATGGCACTGGAAACGCGTGTGTTCATGCCACGCACTTGCAGCAATATCCAGGGCCGCGTTTGGCCGTATTGGGCCATGACGTCCTGGATGAAATGGCCCACGTGCAAGCCAATGCCCGTGACGATGGCGCCCACTTCCACCGGGTATTCGCTGGATGAGATCTGCGCCGCGTCGTAAGCGTTGTCGACGATGGCCGCAAAGCCCAGGTAGTCGGCCATGCGTGTGCGGTTCAAAGGCCAGCTGCTGCCGTTGAGCACGGTGGTGCCCATGGGTGAGCGGTCGACGCGTGCGTAGGCCTGGCGGATGCGCTGTGCGTCGCGCTCAAAACCTGCCGCGTGGCCCAGCAGGGCATGGCCAAGGCTGTTGGGTTGCGCGGCCACGCCGTTGGTGTAATTGGGCACGATGGTTAGAACGTGTTCGTCGGCCAGTTTGACCAAGGACTCAGACGCCTTGTTGAGTTGTTCGGCCAACTCCAGCAAGTTGTCGCGCATGATGGCTGCGCGGTAGGTGGCAAACATGTCCTGGCTTGAGCGGCCGGCGTGCAGCAAGGTGGCGTCCTGGCCGGCCTCACGGATCAACAAGGGCTCGAAGTCGATGACCCTGAACGGCCGCTTGGCGCCAGGCTTGGCGCCGTCTTCCAAAACCTTGACCAGACCGGCGGCGATCTTGGGCGTCTTGGCTTTGTCGAGCAGACCTTCATCGGTGTTGATCACCGCAGTGGCCTTGTTGATCTCTCCCAGCCAGAAAAACTGATCGCGCGGGTTGGCCTTTTGGGCCCACGCGTTCGCCACCAGCAGTGACGTTGCCAAGAGCCATGAAAGCTTGTGGCCTATGCCCATCTTTGTGCTCCTCATGCCGGCCCGCAGCGGGGGCCCAACCGTCGGGGACTGTAGCCGCCCAGTCGAGGGCTTACTGCTTGCTGCGGCGGACCAGCGGGACGGCCAGCACGGCCAACGTCAGCAGTGCCAGCGTCCCCGGCTCGGGCACCGCCATGCCCAGTTGCAGCGCTGCAATGCGCTGCAATGCGCGTGCATCGCTGCCGCTGATGCCCAGGTCTCGGGCCGCGATTTCGCCAGCGCCCAGCCAGTAGGGGTTGTAGCCAGTGGTCTTGCCAAAGAGCGTCAGCGCTGCCAGGTAAGAGCCGACCTTGCTGGCGTGCGTGCCGTCGTCAAACCACAGGTCCAGCAAGCCGTCGGTCAGCGCGTCGCTCGCATACAGGTCGCGTGTGGCCAGTCCCGACTGCACGGCGCTGACGAAGGCGTCGCCCACTGGCGCAATGCCGGCAAAGCCGCCCGTACCGTCGGCCGCAGCCAAAGCGGCGGCGGCCTGGTGCGAGGCACGCAGTTCGTTGTTCATGGCCTCCAGCGACGAGAAGAAAGTCGTCGCCGGCGTGGCCGTGCGTGTGACGGCGCCTGTGACGGGGTCGGTGGTGCTCAGGAAGGCACCCGACACCAAGTTAGGCCGCGCCCAGGTTTGAAACAGGAACAGCTGCGCCGCCGCGTTGGCATTGGCGTTGGCCGCGATGCTGCGCAGCGTGTTGCAACTGGTCGAGGTTGAACCCGTGGCAGCCACGCAGGCGGCGGTGCGTTCAGCGTCAGTCGCACCGGTGAAGAAGTCGCGTTCGCGGTAGCTGTGGGCCAGGCCCTGGTGCACGAAGTCTTCGATCTTGTCGGCGTAGTTGCGAAACCAGTCGGGGTTGGATGCCAAGCCGGGGCGCTTGGTCAGCGACTCGTCGCTTTGCTCTTGCAG
>JANNEX010000414.1:0-9064 GCA_031379155.1 Rubrivivax sp. | reverse complement strand
CATGGCCGTATTGCCACCGCCCAGCACGATGACGCGCTTTTTCACGCTCGTGACATGGCCAAAGGACACCGAGGCCAGCCAGTCGATGCCGATGTGGATGTCGGCTGCGGCTTCCTGTCGCCCCGGCACTTGCAAGTCGCGCCCGCGCGGCGCGCCACAGCCCACGAAGACGGCATCAAAGCCCAAGGCCAGAAAGGCCTTCATCGAATCAATGCGCTGGCCCGCCTTGAACTCGACCCCCAGGTTCAGGATGTAGTCGCACTCTTCGTCGATCACCGATTCTGGCAG
The DNA here is from genome assembly GCA_031379155.1 of Rubrivivax sp. Taxonomy (GTDB): domain Bacteria; phylum Pseudomonadota; class Gammaproteobacteria; order Burkholderiales; family Burkholderiaceae_C; genus Rubrivivax. The sequence goes on along the minus strand of JANNEX010000414.1, from coordinate 8,776 downwards.
CCGAAAACGCGGTATCTGGGTGCGGATGAAGCCGCCGGCTTTGGCTTCGCCATCAAACACCGTCACGGCGTAGCCCTGCGCTGCCAGGTCACGCGCCACGGCCAACGAAGCCGGCCCGGCGCCCACACAAGCCACGCTCTTGCCGTTTTTGGGCTGGGGCTTAGGGATGAGGGCGCGAATCTCGTCGCTCTTGAAATCGGCCGCAACTCTCTTCAAACGACAAATCGCCACCGGCTCTGGCTTGACGGCGTTTTCTTCTTCGGCACGGCCGCGTCGGCAGGCGGGTTCGCAAGGCCGGTCACAGGTGCGGCCCAGCACGCCGGGGAAGACGTTGCTGACCCAGTTCACCATGTAGGCGTCGTCGTAACGGCCCTGGGCGATGAGCCGTATGTATTCCGGCACGGGGGTGTGGGCGGGGCAGGCCCATTGACAGTCGACAACTTTGTGAAAGTAGTCGGGGTTGCTCAAGTCGGTAGCGCGCACAGCGTGTCTCCTGGCAGGAGCGATGCGGCTCGACAAACGAGCCGTGGCCCTGTCTTTTGTCGCACGAGTCTAGCCCGGCCGGGTAGCCCCGCAGGCTAGGGCCTGCCCGGCCGTGGCAGCATCGGCAACATGCCCAGCCGTAAATCCGCCACACCCGAACTGCTAGACAACCAACTCTTGCGCGCCATTGCCAACCGTGGCGGCGTGCGCAACTACCCGGCCAACGCCGTGCTGGTGACCGAGGACGACCGCAGCGACACGCTGTTCATCATCTTGTCGGGCCGCGTCAAGGCCTACGGCTCGGCCGAAGACGGCCGTGAGGTGGTCTACAACACCCAGGGCGCAGGTGAATACTTTGGCGAGATGACGCTGGACGGCGGCCCCCGTTCGGCCAGCGTCATGACGCTGGAGCCCACCAGCTGTGCCGTGGTGCAGGGCGCCGACGTGCGCCATTTTTTGCTGGAAAACCCCGACTTCGCGTTGCACGTCATCAAAAAACTCATACGCCTGGCGCGTGCGTCCACCGAGCACGTCAAAAGCCTGGCGCTGGACGATGTGTATGGCCGCGTCACCAAGCTGCTGCGTGCCCTGGCGCGCGATGAAGAGGGCGTGCTGGTGGTGCCCGACAAACTGACGCAGCAGGACATTGCCGAGCGTGTGGGCTCGTCGCGCGAGATGGTCAGCCGCGTCTTCAAGCCGCTGACTGAAGGCGGCTACGTGACCACCTGCGCAGGGCGCATCGTGCTGCTGAAAAAGCTGCCGGCGCGCTGGTAGGACAAGCCATGGCCTTTGGTGCAGACCTGACCGCGCAGCTCAGCGTTTTGGCGACTGAGCTGTCGCAGCCCGAACAGGTGCTGGCGCTGGCCAGCGCGGGCGTGGCCGCATTGCTGGTGGTGGTGAGCGCTTTTGTGCGCACCATGATTCCGCTGCGTTGGCTCGCTGTGGCCAGCAACGTCGGCTTCATCGTCTATGGCATCGCCCACCCCGCGCCGCTGATGGTGGCGCTGCACGCGGTGCTGCTGCCGGTGAACCTGTTTCGCGTCTGGCAGATGATCCAGCTCACCCGTCGTGTGGCCGCTTCGCAGGCCGACGCGCAGCAGTTGGAAGTCTGGCTGCGGCCCTATATGCGCAGCCGCGAACTTAAGGCCGGGCAAACCGTGTTCAACAATGGCGATGAGGCCGACCGTTTGTACTTCCTGGCCAGCGGCACGGTGGAGTTGCCCGAGGTCGGCCGCAGCTTGCAAGCCGGCCAGATGTTTGGCGAAATTGCCTTCTTCGCACCCGACCGCAAACGCAGCAGCAGCGCACGCTGCCTGAGCGACTGCACCTTGCTGTCGATAGACGAAGACACCTTCAAACAACTGGTCTACCAAAACCCCGACTTCGGCCTGGAGGTGGTGCGGCTGATTGCCGGCCGGCTCAGCGACGACATACGTCGCTTGCAGGCCAGCACCAAGGCCGCCACGCCTGGCGCAGCAACCATCCCGCAGGCCAGCCCGCCTTTCAGCCCGCCTTTCAGCCCGCCAGCGACCTGATTACACTGCGCAGCGCGCGCGGGCCTGGCCTGGCCTGGCGTCTGACCTACACACATCCCCACCCCGCACAGGTGATACATGACACACGCCGTTCTTGCCGCCCTTATCGCCTTGGCCCTGGTCTGGTCTGCGCCTTCACAAGCCGCCGACCCCAAGACCAACTTTCTCGACCATTCCAACGACGCGTTGATGGACGATGCGACCGCGTTTGCGATCATGAAAGAGGCCATTCCGGCCAAGGTGTGGAAGCTCTACCCGGCCAGCAAGTACGTCTTTCTGAGCCAGGTTGAAGGTGGCGTGAATGCCGCTGGCACCTGCGTGGTGGCTGCGCGCGTGATGGTGCTGCCGCTGACCGCCACCGTGCGCGCGCCGCTGTTTCGCCCACTGCCCAAGCTGACGGCCACGGCCTATGACGCCATCGCTGGCGCCAACATGGACAAGTGCAAAGCCATGGCCAAGGACAAGCTCAAGACCGCCACCGACGCGGTGGTGTCCAATATCGTCAAGACCTGAAGACTTGCTGCGTCAGGGCGTGACTGGCGCAGCCGGGTAGAGACCGCGTTCACGCGCCATCAGCCTGGTCAGGCCCAGCAGCGTGTCCAGATGCGGCGTGGCCTGGCCCAGGTGGCGGCCAATCTCATACACCGCGCCCACCAGCGCATCAATCTCCAAAGGCCGGCCGGCCAGCACATCTTGCAGCATGCTGGTCTTGAAGCTGCCCAGCCTGCGTGTCACGGCGTTGCGCTCTTCAGGGGTTTGAGCGATGGGGATGCCAAAAGCCGCGCCAATGGCCTGCGCTTCGGCCATCACGGCGGCGCAAAACTGGCGCACCAGCGGGTCATCCAGGATGCGGTCGCTGTGCGCGCCGGTCAAGGCAGACACCGGATTCATCGTCATGTTGCCCCACAGCTTGAACCACATGTCGCGCTGTATGCAGTCAGACACTTGTACCGTTAGGCCTGCGGCCGACAGCAGGTCGGCCACGCTTTGCAACGCGGCGTCGCGTGCGCTGAATGTGCCGACTGCGCGCCCCATGATCAAGCTGTTGCCCTTGCCGTGGCGCACCCGCCCAGGCGCAGCGCTGCTGGCGCTGAGGTGCACCACGCCGCCCAGCACCTGCGCCGCCGGAATGCAAGCGCGCACCACACCGCCGCGGTCCACACTGTCCAGCTGCAAACCCTGGCAAGCGCCGCTCAGGCCGTCAAAAAACCACCAGGGCACACCATTCATGGCCGTCAGCACTTGGGTGTGCGCTGCCATCAGGCGGCGCACGGCGGGCGCCACGGCGGCCAGCGCCGGACCTTTGACGGCGACGATGACCAGGTCTTGCACGCCCAGCGCTGCGGCGTCGTCGCTGGCGCGCAGCGGCACGCTCTGTGCGCCTTCTTCACCGTCCAGCATCAAGCCATGCTGGCGCACCGCCGTCAGCGTGGCGCCGCGTGCCAGCGCCGACAGCGCGACCGTGCCCGCAGGCAAACGTGTGCCTATCCAGCCGGCCAATAAACCACCAATGGCGCCCAGGCCGACGATGCAGACTTTCATGCGAGCTCCTCAATCTAAGGGCAGTCTAAGGGCCGACCGATGAGCGCGGCATCAGCCGCACTCACCGGTGCCTCGCTGGGCCTGACCCTGATCGTGGCCATAGGCGCGCAAAACGCCTTTGTGCTGCGCCAGGGCCTGCGCCGCGAACACGTGGGCGCCATCGTCGCTTTCTGCGCGCTGGCCGACGCGGTGCTGATGGTCGCCGGTGTGGCCGGGCTGGCTCAGGTGCTGGGCCAGCGGCCCGCCCTGGCCTGGTGGTTGACGGCGGGAGGCGCCACTTTCCTCTTCGCCTACGGCTTGCGTGCGCTGTGGCGTGCCGCGCGGCCCGGTGCCTTGCAGGCCGCACAAGGCAGCGCCGCCATCACGCTGACGCAAGCCCTGGCGCAGACCGCCGCTTTCACCCTGCTCAACCCCCACGTCTACCTCGACACCGTGCTGCTGGTGGGCAGCGTGGGCGCGCAACTGGGTGACACCCGCGGGTGGTTTGCAGCGGGTGCGGCCGCCTCCAGCGTGGCCTGGTTCAGCGCGCTGGGCTATGGCGCGCGCTGGCTGGCGCCGGTGTTTGCGCGGCCGCGCGCCTGGCAGGTGCTGGATGTGCTGATTGGCGGCGTGATGCTGGCGCTGGCGCTGATGCTGGTGCTGCGCTTGCTCAACTGAACAGCTGCGCCCAGCCCGCGCGGCCCAGGCGGCGCAGGGTTTCGATGTTGCGCTGATAGATGCCGGCAGCATCAGGAGAGGCCGCCACCGCACGCTCGACGCTGTCTTCGCGCAGCAAGTGCAGCGTGGGGTGGGGTGAGCGGTTGGTGAGATTGTCGATGTCGTCTGCTGCTGCATTGGCAAACTGGTAGTGCGGGTGGAAGCTGGCGATTTGCAAAACGCCTTCCAAACCCAGGTCTGCCAGCATGTCTTCGGCCTGGCCCAAAAAGTCATTGAAGTCGTAGAAGTTGAGCAGCGCTTTGGGACACACCAGCAGCGTGGTGTCGACCAGGTTGGCATCAGCCTGCTGCAAATGCAGCATCTCGCTTTTCAACACCGCCAGCACGGCCGCTGCGTCGCTGGCTTCGCACAGCACCCAGCGGATCTGACCCTTGCTGTGCACGGCTTTGGCAAAGGGGCACAGGTTGAGGGCTATGACGGCTTTTTCCAACCAGACCCGCGTGTCTTCAAGTGCCTTCATGGGCGGCGCACTTGCAATGAAGCCAGGTGCTCAAAAGCCTCAGCGGCCCAGGCTGGGGCTGGCTGGCCCAGCAAGCGTGCCGCCGCCAAGGCGCCCATCGCCGCGCTGGTCTGGATGCCATAGCCGCCTTGCGCGGCGAGCCAGAAAAAGCCTGGCGCTTGCGGGTCAAAGCCGGCCATCAAGTCGCCGTCGGCGACAAACGAGCGCAGCCCCGCCCAGGTGCGCCGGGGGCGCCGGATGTGCAGCGTGGTGGCGGCTTCAATGCGCGCGATGCCGGTGGCGATGTCCAGCTCTTCGGGCAGCACGTCGTGGGGCTGCACCACATCGGCGTTAGCTGGGGAGCCCAGCAACAAGCCGGCGTCGGGTTTGAAGTAGAAACTCTCGTCGGCATCGGCCACGCAGGGCCAGTGGGCGGTGGCCATGCCGGCCGGTGGCTCAAAGACGAAGGCCGAACGCCGTTTGGGTTGGATGCCTATGGGCGCAAGGCCGGCGCGCGCCGCCACTTCATCCACCCAGGCGCCGGCCGCGTTGACCACCAGGCGTGCGGCAAAGCTGCCGGCATCGGTGTGCAGCGTCCAGTAATCGGCATAGCGCTGCAATTGTGTGACTTCGGCGTCGCAGATCAGCTTCGCGCTGCGGCCTCTTGCGCCGCGCAAAAAGCCCTGGTGCAGGGCATGCACGTCGAGGTCTGCGGCCAGCGGGTCCAGCACAGCCAGGGCTAAGGCTTGCGGCCGCAGCACGGGTACCAAATCCAGCGCTTGCTGCGTGTTCAAGAGCTGGGCCGGGCAGCCTTCGGCCAGCAATTCGGCGTGCATGGCGTGCAGCGCGGCGACTTGCCCGGCGCTGGCGATGGTGAGTGCGCCGCGCGGGCTGATCAAGGGCTGATCGGCAAAGCCCGCCGGCGGCTGCGCCAAAAATGGCCGGCTGGCGCGTGTCAGCGCGCGCACCTGCGCCGAGCCGTAGCTTTCCATGAACATGGCCGCACTGCGGCCGGTGCTGTGCATGGCCGGCTGGGCTTCGCGTTCCAGCAGCAGCACACGCGCGTGTGGCGCGGCAAAGTAGGCAAGTGAGACAGCGGCGATGCCGGCGCCGACGATGGCGATGTCGAATGCAGATTCGCTGCTGCTCATGGGCACAGTCTGTCGCGGCTATGGGCCGGCCTGATTGGCGGGCCCAGCGTGCCCGGAGCGGACTTGTCGTTCACTTCCATCGGCCCAAGCATAGACTGGCGCAGCACATGCGTCGCTTCATCATCTGGTTGCTGCTGGCAGTGGCTGCGCCTGCGGCCACGGCACAACCCTGGGCCGCGCGCATAGAGCGCATAGCGCGCATTGAGCGGATTGAGCCTTTTGCCTCGGCCTTTGTCAGCGCACGCGAGGTGCAGGTCTGGCTGCCGCCGGGCTACGACGCAGATGCGCCGCAGCGCTATCCGGTGCTGTACTTGCACGACGGCCAAAACGTCTTCGAGACCAGCCCCTTTGGCGTGGGCTGGCAAGTCGGCCAGACGGCTGCACGGCTGATCGCAGCAGGCGAACTGGCGCCTTTGATCATCGTCGCCGTGGCCAACAACGCAGACCGCTTGCTCGACTACACGCCCGACCGTGGCCATGCTCAAAGCCAACAAGGCCAGCCGGCGGGCGGTGGTGCAGCGAACTACGGGCGCTATTTGGTGCAAGAGCTCAAGCCGCTGATCGACAGCCGCTACCGCACCCAGCCAGCGCGCAGCAGCACTGCCGTGGGTGGCTCGTCGCTGGGCGGCTTGGTGTCGATGTGGTTGCTGCTGGAACATGAACCAAGCTTCGGCGCCGCGCTAGTGGTGTCGCCCGCCGTATGGTGGGCCGACAGCGCCATCTTGGCGCGTGTGGCGCAGCACGCCAGCATGCTGGCCGCGCCACGAATATGGCTGGACATCGGCGAATTGGAAGGCGAAGAAGCGCTGAGGGGCGCACGCCAGTTGCACCAGGCGCTGACCGCCAAAGGCTGGACCGTGGGCTACCAAGAAGCCAGCGGTGGCCATCACAACGAAGCCGCCTGGGCGCAGCGCGTGGCGGCGATGCTGCGGCATATTCACGGCTTGCCTGTGTCAGCGCGGTGATGAGCTTTGGCAGCCGCTATTCTTGCGTTTGGTGACAGATGCCCAGCGTCTTGCCAGCGGCCACTTCACCTGCCTCAACGCCCACGCCATGTTCATCACCCAGCCTACCCTGCGTTCTGCCCGCTGTGCCCGCTGTGCCGCCACGCTGGCGATGCTGGCAGCGCTGTGTCTGCCATGGCTTCCCGCCAGCGCGCAGCAGCCGCTGGCCGACACCAGCGTGGACGCGCTGGTCAGCGCGCTGGCCGGCGGCCCCACGACACGCGCCTTTCGCCGCACTGCGCCGCCCGAAGCCGGGTCCAACCTGTGCGCGGAAAAGCCCGCCGCTGCAAACGCGACAAACACGACTGGCCGCAGCACGCGCAACCTGGAAGTCGTGCCCTATGCCGGCGACACCACCCCGGGCGTGAACTTGAGCGTGCAGTTTGCGCTGGCCTCTGACAAGCTCACCGTGCCCGACCGCGCCTTGCTCGACAAAGTGGCGACTGCGTTGCAAACCCAAGACCTGGCACAAGACAAGTTTGCCGTGGCCGGCCACACCGACGTGAGTGGTGACGCACGCATCAACCTGGAACTGTCGTGCGCGCGCGCCCTGGCTGTGCGCCGCTACCTCGCCAGCAAAGGCGTGGCCGAGCAGCGCTTGTCGGCCTACGGATTTGGCAGCACGCGGCTGCTCGACGGCAGCGAAGCCAGCAGCGGCGTGCAACGCCGAGTTGAAGTCAGAAAGGCACCGCAATGAAGACCTCCCCTGCCCGTCCTGGTGGCAAGCGCTTGGCCCTGGCGGTGGCCGCTGCTGCCACCTTGCTGGCGCTGCAAGCCCAGGCCGCGCGCCTGGCGCTGGTGGTGGGCAACGACAACTACACCAATGTCACCAAGCTGGCCAACGCACGCAACGACGCGCAGACCATCGCGCGCGAATTGCAGGCCGCTGGCTTCAACGTCACGCGATTGCTCGACGCCACGCGCGACAGCATGAACGAGGCCTACGACATCTTCATGCGCAAGGTCGACAAGGGCGACGAGGTGGTGTTTTTCTTCTCCGGCCACGGTGTGCAGCCACCGCAACTGGGGCCCTTCTTGCTGCCGGTGGACATCAAGGCCTCGGATGTGAACGTGGTCAAGCGCGACGGCATGGCGCTGGACCAGTTGCTGGAAGACCTCAACAAACGCGCGCGCTTTGCCATGATCATCATCGACGCCTGCCGCAACAACCCCTTCCCGCCCACGACCTTTGGCCGCGCGCTGGCGCCGGGCTCCAGCCTGAGCAACATCGAGCCGCCACGCGGCACCATGGTCATCATGGCCGCGTCGCGTGGCCAGGAAGCGCTGGACCGCCTGGGCCGCACCGACACCGTGCCCAACGGCCTGTTCACCCGTGAACTGGTCAAGCACATGCGCACGCCGGGGCTGTCGGCGGGCGACATGGTCAAGCGCGTGAAGATCAGCGTCGAACAAGCCGCCGCCAGCGTCAACCATGTGCAGTGGCCTGCCGTGCAAGACGAAACCCGCACCGACTTTTTCTTCCACCCGGGCACGGGCCGGCCGGCGCCTGAACCTGCGCCCTCACCTGCACCATCACCCGCACCATCCCCCAGTTATGCGCCGCCGGTGGCGCCTGCGCCCGCTCCAGCACCCGCCATCGCAGCGCCTGCCCCGCGCCCGCAAACTGCCGCGCCAGTGTCAGAAGCGCAGCGAGAATTTGACGCCTGGGAAGCAGCCTCACGCACCAGCACACGCGCGGCGCTGGAAGGTTTTGTCTCGCAGTTTCCCAGTGGCCGCTACACGCCGCAAGCGCGCATCCGCATCTCTGCCATGGAAGCCGTGCCGGGCCCGGCACCTGCGCCAGCGCCGGCCCCCAAACCGGTGGCAGCCCACAACCCGCAGGCCGAATTTGAAGTCTGGGACCGCGCCGACACCAGCAAGCGCAAGGCCGACTACGAAGCCTAT
>JANNEX010000383.1:0-14826 GCA_031379155.1 Rubrivivax sp. | reverse complement strand
GTGGGCGACTGGCTGATGACACGCAGGATGTCGGCGCTGGCGGTCTGGCGCTGCAGCGCGGCTTGTGTCTCGCCGAACAGGCGGGCGTTTTCCAGCGCCATGCCCATGCTGGTGGCCAGTGTGGTGAGCAAGCGCAGATCGTTGTCGTTGTAGGCGTGGGGCTTGTAGCTCTGAACGCTGACCGCGCCGTAGGGCTTGCCGTTGCGGAAAATCGGCACACCCAGGAAGGTGTGGTTCTGGTCTTGGGCCGAACCCGGGGACACCACATGGATACCACCGGCTTCGAGCTGTGCCTTCATGGTGCCGAGCAGCATAGGCTGCCCCGACTCGATGATTGTCGTGGTCAAGCTCTTGCGATTCAAGCTCTCGCGGTAAGGAACGACGCGTCTGACCGCGAGCACCGCCGGCGGCGTCTCACCCCGATCGACGTAGTAGGGCGACACGAGTGTGTCGTTCTCGATATCGCGGTAGCGGATGAAGGTGGTGTCCGCGGCGAAGATTTCGCCGATCTTGTCCCCGACCAATGTGTAGATGGCCGTCATGTCGAGCTTGGAGGCAAGCCCTTCCTGCACACTGTTGATGATTGCCAGCTCGGCACTGCGTTGTTCGGTTTCTTTGAGCAGGCGCTGGGTTTCGTCGAAGAGCCGCGCGTTTTCCAGCGCCGCGCCCATGGCAGCGGCGACGGTGCCCAGCAGCCGCAACGGCGCCTCGCCAAAGGCGTGTTCGCGTTCGTGGTCGTCCACCATCAAGCCGCCCAGCACCTGGCTTGCGCCGACGATGGGCACAAAGGCGCTGCACACGGCACTGTCCGTGCCAGGCACGGTGCCCCACGTGGCAGCCTCTTCAGCCGCCGTGTGGGTGACGATGGGCTGGCCCGTTTCAAACAAGCGTTCGGTCGGGCCGCCAGGCCTGATGGGCACCGCAGCCGCGCTGTCGAGCCGGCGGCCATGTTCGATGGCATAGACCACGCGCACGGTTCGTGCGGTGCGGTCGAACCAGCGGATGCTGATGTCGCGCAAGCCAGTGGCGGCGCTCAAGCGGTCGCCGACGAGCGTCACGATGTCGTCGAAGTCAAGCTTCGACGACATGCCTTGCTGGATGCCGTTGATGGTGGCCAGCTCAGCCGCGCGCTGGCGTTCGGCCTCGAAGCTCTTGGCGTTGAGCAGCGCCACGGCCATGCTGCTAGCGATAGTTTCCAGCAGGCGCACTTCGGCGGCACCGAAGGCGTCGTCGTGCCGGTGGTCCTCCAAGATCAGGGCTCCGAAGACGCGCTCGCCGACGATCATCGGTACCGCGACGATGCTGCGCGCCTGGTCAGTGCCCTTCTCGGCTCGGATTCCCGCGCTGGCCTGCTCGGCGCGAGAGCCCATGAGCCAAACCTTGCGCCTGGCATAGATGTGGGCCGCAGGTCCATCGTGCGGCGACCTGTACCGCGAGGCGATTTCTAGACGCCTGCCGTGCTCGTAGTAGTAAAGAGGGGTCTCAAGCCGCGTCGTTTCGTCCCACTGGCGGATGCTCATGTCGCCGGTCTGAAACACCTCGCGCAACTTGTCGCCCACCGCATCGACGATGCCCTGAAAATTCAGCGCCGCGCCCACCGCCTGCTGGATGCTGTTGATCACGGCCAGTTCGGCGTTGCGCGCTTCGGTAACTTTGAGCAGGCGCTGGGTTTCGTCGAAGAGGCGGGCGTTTTCCAGCGCCGTGCCCAGGGTGTCGGCGACAGTGCTCAACAAGCGCTGATCGGCGATGCTGAATGCGGGCTTGAGCGGTTCGCCCTGCGAGCGCATCACGATGCTGCCCAGCACACGCTGGTTGGCACCGATCGGCACATACATTCGCGCAGCGAAAGGCGCTGCGTCGTCGTCTTGCGCCAGGCCCAGCCGCAAGGCATCGGCCTGGGAGGCGATGAGCAGGGTTTGTTGAAGGCGGAGTGCTTCAAGAACCACCTGTTCGGGACGGGCCGTGGCCGGCTGCAGACTGAAGCGCGAGGCACCGTCCAGATAGAACTCGAAGTGCACCAGCCCGCCGGCGTCGCGCGCGCCAAGACCGCCTTGCGCCACGGGCTCGAAAGCGGTGGTCAGCGCATCGGCGCCCAGGTCGCCCCCGGCCCGCACGTTGAGCTGGCCGGCCATGCCGCGTTGGATGCTGTTGATGATGGCCAGCTCGCGGGCGCGTTGTTCGAGCTGCCCAGTGCGGTCTGACACCTGGCGCTCCAGGCCTTCTTGCGTTTGCAGATTGGCCAGCGCCATGGCGGCCTGCGCGGCCAGCGTGGCCAGCAGGTCGCGGTCGCCTGCGTGCAGGCGCCCGAACAGGCCTTCGAGGTCGGCGTAGACGAAGCCCAGCAGTTGCTGCTGCGCCACCAGCGGGGCGACGAGGCAGCCGCGCTGGTCGAGTTCGTCCACCCCCTCGGGGCCGTGGCGCAGCGTGGTTTGGCGCGTGCGACGGGCATCATCCAGCCAGGGTGTGATGGCTTGCAGCAGCGCTTGCGGCGCCTCGCCTTGCGGCACCTGCGCGCCGGCAATGTGTGGGCCGCCCGCCGTCTCCAGCACCAGCAGCACGCGCCGCGCGCCCAGCAGTTCAGTCACTTCCTCGATCAGGAAGTTGTGCAGCGCTGCGCTGTCGGTCTGCTCGTTCAGGCGCAGGCCGGTGTCCACCAGGCGCTGCACGGTCTCTTGCAGGTGGGTGCGGCCTTGCAGGTGCGCCGTGTAGTGCTCGGCGGCCAAGCCGGCGGTGCGCGCTTCGTTGACCCAGGCGTGCAGCAACTCGGCGTGAAAGCTGATCGACTGCTGCAAGTAGCTGCGGCGCAGGCCTTCGTCGCTGAGAGGGCTCACACCCTGCACCAACAGCCTGTAGGCGGTGGCGACGGCGTCGTGCGCGGCGCCGGTCTTGCCGCTGGCCAGCAAGGCGCGGTGGTGCATCCACCACAGGGCAGCGTCGGATTGCGCGCCCGCGCTGAGACGGCCATGCCGGGCTTGCTGCAACCGGGTAGCGCGCGTGGTGGCCCGCAGGGCGGCCGCAACGCTGCCGCTGCGCAATTCGCAGGCAGCCAGGTCGCACAGCGTGTAAGGCACCCCCCATCCGATGGCGGACTTGGCGGCTTGGCGCAGCAAGGGAAGCGCGCGTTTGGGCTCGTCACGCCTCAAGGCATAGGCCTGCACGCTGAGCATCGTGCCCGCCATGCGTTCGCTCGGCTCCAGCGCATGCGACGCTTGAGCGAGCTGGAGCGCTGCGTGCATCGGCTCCTTGTTGTCCAGCTCGCTTTCGATCATCGCGACAAGCGCCCAGACCTGTGCCCGCGCTGCACCGGTCAAGCCGGGCTCGCGCAAGACGATCGAGTGGCGCATCAGGCGCAAGGCGCGGTGGACCAGGCCCAGCCGGAGGTAGAACAGGTGCAGGGTGTGTTCGGCCGTCGCCTGCTGAGCCAGTTCACCGGCATCGCGTGCCACGCGGTGCGCTTCGTTCAGTCCGCGCACGCTCCAGGCCAGGTCGTCAGCGGTCGCGTGCAGGGTCAACAGCGCGCGGGCCAGGCCGCCGGCGTCACCCGCTTGCCGGGCCAGAGCCACGGCCTGCTCAGCCAGCGCGCGGTGCTCGCTTGTGTCGGCCTCGGCCATGCGAACGGCCGCCAGCACGCGCAGCGCCTGTCCCTGGTGGGCTGTGTCGCCCAGAGTTTCGAAGCGTTGCGCGGCGTCGGCGGCGCTGCGCGCGGCCAGCGCGGGGTCGGGGTTCAGCGCCGCCGTGGCCCGGCGCAGCAAGGCCAGCGCAACCAGCGCCGGGCGCTGGGCTGCGGTTGCCGCCCGAGCGGCCTGTAGGGCGCTTTCGGCCGTCTGCAAGGCCTGGGCGGTGTACTCCTGGCGCGTCTGCACCAGCGCCAGGCAAGCCAGGGCCCGGGCCAGGTGCGCGGCGGTCTTGCTGCGCCCGGCCAGGGCCAGCATGGCTTGTGCGTCGGCCAAAGCGCGTGGCAGCTCGAGCAGGGCCAGCAGGCTTTGCGTGCGCAAGTCCAGCCAAGCCAGACGCTGGGCCACGCTCAGGGCAGGCAAGGCCAAGGCCACCGTGGCCGCTTGCACGGCAGCCTGGTGCTGGCCCGCGCGGGCGCGTTGCGTAATGTCGGTGATGTCGGCCGTGGCCGTCGCTGCGCGCAGCGCCGTGCTGGTGTTTTTCTTGGTTCGGCCCGTCATCCCGCATGCCCCCCGCCGCAGCGTGGTGGCGGTGTGCCGCGCGCCAGCGTCTTGGGGAGTCTATCGGGGCGCCGAGTGGCGCCGGGCCATGGCTTGCCCGGGTGAGAACGGAGAGTGAGGGCAGTGCCGGCTGTGCCGTCAGTGCCGTCAGTGCGGCTTAGCTGCGCTCGGCGGCGGCCAGTGTCTGGCCCTGTTCGGCCGGTGTGGCTTGCTGGGTGGCCGGCTGCGGGCGCCAGGTGCTGATGGACAGCACCACAGCCACCACCGTCAAGGCAAACACCGCAGGCTCGATCTGGATGCGGCTGGGGCGCACGTAGACCTGTTGGCTGGCAGTGTTGGCTTGTGGCTCGCGGTTCACGGTGGCGGTTCCTTGTGTCATTGACTGGGCGGCGGGTCTTGTATCGCTGCGCCAGTGTCGAGGATGCGAGTATGAGATGACAGGGCATGTGTCACGCCATCCCCTTGATGGGCGTCGCAGCCCCCTGATCCAGGGGGGTACGAGGTGCCCGCGAAGACGGCATGTGGGCACTTTGCCCGCTGGCCGCGACCCGCGCAGCCGCGCTTGTCACAGCCTGGCTATGACACTTTCACACGGCCCGGCACATCCAAGGACGCCAACAGGCGACCGTCGCGGAGCGGCACACCGCCTCGCGCACCGGGCACGAGACTGCCGTAGCGCTGCTCAAACACGGATGGCAAGGGGCGTGCGTCAGGCGCGGCGCCAAGGCGGGCAGCGGGAAGTCGGCGACTTTGAGGGTGGCGATGTGCGCCGCAGTTTCAGCCTGACTGTCGGCCAGCGCTTGCGCAGCAGCGCGCACTTCGGCCACCTCAGCCTCAGACAGGGTTTCAAGCCAGTCGCTGCGCTTGGCCATCTCAGGCCCGACCCAAACAGCGCGGCCGCTTTGCAGCGGCGCAAGGTCTTCATGCATGCGGCGAAGCTACCATGGCCGCATGCATGCCGACGACCTGACCCAAGGCTTCAGCCTGGCCGCGCCACCGGCCGGTTTCATCGACGACCCCTACCCCGTCTACGCTGCGCTGCGCTGCCACAGCCCCGTGCACCCGCTGGGCCCGGGCAGCTTCTTGCTGAGCCGCCACGCCGATGTGCTGGCTGCCTACCGCAGCCCGCATGTCAGCAGCGACAAACAACGCGAATTTGCGCCTCGCCTGGGCGCAGGCACGCCGATCTTTGAACACCACACCAGCAGCCTGGTGTTCAACGACCCGCCGCTGCACACCCGCGTGCGCCGGCTCTTGATGGGCGCATTGAGCCAACGCGCCATCGCACGCATGGAGGCTGACCTGGTGGGCCTGGTGGCTGGCTTGCTCGACCGCATGGCTGATCAAGCACAGCCCGACTTGATCGAGCACTTTGCGGCGCAGATCCCCGTCGAAGTCATCGGCAACTTGCTGGCTGTGCCACACGCCGAGCGTGGCCCGCTGCGCGGCTGGTCGCTGGCCATCTTGTCGGCATTGGAGCCGGCGCCAGACGCCGCCCTGCTGGCACGTGCCAATACCGCCGTCCTTGAGTTCACCAGCTACCTTCGAAAGTTGGTGGCAGACCGCCAGCGTCACCCCGGCGACCCCGAAGCCGATGTGCTGACGCGCTTGCTGCAAGGCGACGCACAAGGCCAGCTGAGTGAAGCCGAACTGCTGCACAACTGCATCTTCATGCTCAACGCCGGCCATGAGACCACCACCAACCTCATCGGCAACGGCGTGCACGCTTTGCTGCGCCACCCGGCGCAATGGCTGCTTCTGTGCCAGCAGCCCGCGCTCATCACCACCGCCGTGGAAGAGCTGCTGCGCTTTGAGAGCCCGCTGCAATTCAACAACCGCATCAGTACCGCGCCGCTCGGCTTTGGCGACACAGAGTTGCCCAGCGGCAGCTTCATCACCCTGGCCATTGGCGCGGCCAACCGCGATGAGGCCGAGTTTGATTCGCCCGACCAGTTGGACATCACACGCAAGCCCAACAACCACCTGGCATTTGGCCAAGGTGCACACGCGTGTTCGGGCATGAACGTGGCGCGGCTGGAAGCGCGCCTGGCCATTGGCGCCTTGGCAGCGCGCTACCCGCGTCTGCAATTGGCCGGCGACATTGAGCGCGACCGGCGGGTGCGCTTTCGTGGCTTGAAGCACTTGCCGATAGGACTCGACTGAACGCGCCATGGCCGAAGCCTTCAAGCACTTGCTCAACCGCGCACTGGTGCAAGACGCCGCCACGCAACTGGCACGCCATGCCAAACAGTTTGATGCGCGCCGCTTTGTGCGCCTGGCCAGCAGCGGGCTTGAAGCGCTGGAAATGAAAGCGCGCGCGCTGCACATCTGCGCCGCCTTGGAAGACACGTTGCCGGCCGACTTCGCCGCAGCGGCCGACTTGCTGCAAGCTGCGCTGGCGCCTGCTGAAACGGGCGCAGCCATGGCGCAGTTGCAAGGCCTGGAAAAGGGCCTGCGCGGCTGGATCTTGTGGCCCGTGGGCGAGTACATCGCGCGCCAGGGCATGCAGCAACCCGAACGTGCGCTGCAAGCCCTGCACGCGCTGACGCAACGCTTCACGGCGGAATTTGCCATCCGGCCGTTCATCGTGCAGCACCCGGCGCTGGTGTTTGAGACGCTGAGAACTTGGGTGCACGACGACAACGCCCACGTGCGCCGCCTGGTCAGCGAAGGCAGCCGACCGCGCTTGCCTTGGGGCTTGCGACTCAAGAGCCTGATCAACGACCCCAGCCCCACGCTGGCGCTGTTGCAAGCGCTGCAAGACGACAACAGCGACTACGTGCGCCGCAGCGTCGCCAACCACCTGAACGACATTGCCAAGGACCACCCGGCGCTGGTGGCGCGCTGGCTGCAAGACCATCTGCCCGGCGCCAGTGCCGAACGCCGCGCGCTGCTGCGCCACGCCAGCCGCACACTCATCAAAGACGGCGACGCGGCCGTGCTCAAGGCCTGGGGCCTGGGCGCCACCTTCAAAGGCCAGGCCACGCTCAAGATCAGACCGGCGCGTGTGGTGCTGGGCGGCGAAGTGGTGCTAACGCTTGAATTGCAGTCCACCCACACACGCGCGCAGACCCTGGCCATTGACTACGCCGTGCACCACGTCAAGGCCAACGGCAGCACCAGCGCCAAGGTGTTCAAGGGCTGGCAACTGCAACTGCCGCCGCACGGTACGGTGAGTTTGAGCAAGCGCCATTCGATGCGCCCCATCACCACGCGCCGCTACCACGCCGGGCGCCACAGCGTCGCCGTGCAGATCAACGGCAGCGTGGTGGCTGAAGGCAACTTCATGCTCAGCCTGCCAAGAGACAAGGACGAATGACGCAATGACTGCCGCGATGACTAACGCGCGCTTTTTTGTCGACCCCGATGTCAGCGTGGCGCGCACGCTGGACAAGGCTTTTTACCTTGACGATGCCGTGTGGCGGCAGGCGCGCGAAAGCATCTTTGCCCGCGCCTGGCATTGGCTGGGGCCCATGGCTGAAGTTGCAGCGCCCGGCAGTCTGGCACCGCACGACCTGTTGCCCGGCCTCCTCGACGAACCCGTGCTGCTGGCGCGCGACGCCGCCGGCACGCTGCGCTGCTTGTCCAACGTGTGCACCCACCGCGCCAATCGCCTCGTCGACGTGCCGTGCCAGGCCGAGCACATCCGCTGCGGCTATCACTCACGGCGGTTCGAACTGAACGGGCAACTGCGCTTCATGCCGGGTTTTGAGGGCGTGCGCAACTTCCCCGCTGACAGCGACCACTTGCCGCAGTTGGCACTGGGCGAATGGGCCGGCCACGGCTTCACGGCTATCAAACCGCGCTGGCCGCTGGCGCAGTGGCTGGGCGAGATGCAAACGCGCCTGGCCTGGCTGCCCATGCACACCTGGCAAGAAGACCCCAGCCGCGCACGCAGTTTTGAGTTTGACGCGCACTGGGCGCTGTACGTCGAAAACTACCTTGAAGGCCTGCACATCCCCTTCGTGCACCCGGCCCTGAACCAGACCCTGGACATGGCGAACTACCGCTATGAATTGGGCAGCGCCAGCGTGCTGCAACTGGCCCTGGCGCGCGACGGTGAAGCGGCCTTCGAGCCTCCCGCTCAGCACATCACGCACAGCCCCGACCACGGCCTGCGCGTGGCCGCGTATTACTGGTGGCAGTTTCCCAACCTGATGTTCAACGTCTACCCCTGGGGCTTGTCGGTCAATGTGGTGCAGCCGCTGTCGCCCACGCGCACCCGTGTGCTGTTTCGCAGTTTCGTGGCCGACGCCTCCAAGCTGGGCCAAGGCGCGGGGGGTGCACTGGGCCCGGTGGAGATGGAAGACGAAGCCGTGGTGCTGGGCGTGCAGCGTGGCATGCGGTCAAGGCTGTATAGCCGCGGGCGCTACTCAGTGCTGCACGAACGCGGCACGCACCACTTCCACCGGCTTGTCGGCGCTTGTTTGCCCGACTGAGCACACTCAGTCGCGTGCGTTGTTGGGCCCGTCGCAACGCGGATCAATGCCAAAGGACGCGCCCTGGGTGTGGCCTTGTGCGTCCAGTGACACCTGAAACCACAGGCAGTCATTGGTGGGGTAACGCCAAGACCAGGTCTGGCCGCCCGCACGTGCACCACGGCGTTCACCAGGTGTGCCTATCCAGCGCAGCAAATTGTCGGCAGACTTTGGAGGCTCGGATTGAAGGCGAAAGAAGTCGGCCTCGTTCAAGACCTGACGCGCTTGCAGCACGCGATCATTTGCGTCCAAGTCCACCATCCAGGTCGTGCGGCCATAAGGGCCGCTTGCGTACTCCAGACGCTGTCCACCACCGCCCAACGAGTAGCTGGCCGTGGGCGGGCCCCAGGTCTTGTGCAATTCAGCAGCCATGCTGCCTGGCAGCGGCAGCGCACCCGCGCAAGCCACGAGCGTCAAGGTCAAGAGCAGGGTCAACAAGGGCCAGGCGTTGCGGGTGGAAACCATGCCCCGCATTCTGCGCCGTGCACGGTCTGCCGTGTCAAACTGAGCGCTTCTTCGCGCAGCTACCCAAAAGAGAAACCCCATGTTCAAAGCCATCGTCATCAACAAGGACGACAGCGGCTACCGCGCTGCGTTGCAAGAGGTGGACGACAGCGCGCTGCCGGCTGGCGACGTCACGGTGCGTGTGGCCTTTAGCACCATCAACTACAAAGACGGCCTGGCCATCACCGGCAAGGCGCCGGTGGTGCGCAAATTTCCGCTGCATGCGGGCATCGATCTGGCCGGCACCGTGGAACACAGCGATGACGCGCGCTTCAAGCCCGGTGACGCCGTGCTGCTCAACGGTTATGGCGTCGGTGAAAACCACAGCGGCGGCCTGGCGCAAAAGGCGCGGGTGAAAGGCGACTGGCTGCTGCCGCTGCCTGCGGGCTTGACGGCGCGCCAGGCCATGGCCATAGGCACCGCCGGCTACACCGCCATGCTGTGTGTGATGGCGCTTGAAAAACACGGCGTGGCACCGGGCACTGGCGATGTGCTGGTCACGGGTGCGAACGGCGGCGTGGGCACAGTGGCCATCGCGCTGCTGTCCAAGTTGGGCTATCGCGTGCTCGCCAGCACTGGCCGCTTGCAGGAAGCCGACTTCCTGAAGAGCCTGGGTGCGGCAGATGTCATCTCACGTGAAGAGTTAGCTGCACCCGGCAAAGCGCTGGCCAAAGAGCGTTGGGCCGGCGCTGTTGACTCGGTTGGCAGCCACACACTGGCCAATGTGTGTGCAGGCACCCGCTACGGCGGCGCGGTGGCGGCTTGCGGGCTGGCCCAGGGCATGGACTTCCCGGCCAGCGTGGCGCCTTTCATCTTGCGTGGCATCACTTTGTGCGGCGTGGACAGCGTGATGGCGCCGATGCCCTTGCGCCGCGCCGCCTGGGACCGCCTGGCCCGTGACCTGGACCTGGCCAAGCTCGAAGCGCTGACGCGCGAGATTGGCCTGGCGGAGGTGGTGCAAGCCGGTGCCGACATCCTGGCTGGCCGCGTGCGTGGCCGCCTGGTGGTTAACGTCAACGCCTAACGTCGAAACAGAGCGGCCATGAAAATCGTCTGTATCGGTGGTGGCCCAGCGGGCCTGTACTTTGGCCTGCTGATGAAAAAGCTGAGTGCGCAGCACGACATCAGCGTCGTCGAACGCAACAAGCCCTATGACACCTTCGGTTGGGGCGTGGTGTTTTCCGACGCCACCATGGACAACATGCGGCAGTGGGACCGTGACACTGCCGACGCCATTGAAGCCAGCTTCGCGCATTGGGACGACATCGAATTGCAATTCAAGGGCCGCAGCATCACCAGCGGCGGCCACGGCTTTGTCGGCATAGGGCGCAAGAAACTGCTCAACATCTTGCAAGCGCGCTGCGAGGCGCTGGGCGTGAAGCTGGTGTTCGACACCGAAGCCGACAGCGACGCGGACTACCCGGACGCCGATTTGGTGATAGCCAGCGACGGCGTCAACTCACGCATCCGAACCAAGTACGCCACGGTCTTCAAACCCGACATCGTGACGCGGCCCAACCGCTTCATCTGGCTGGGCACCAAAAAACGCTACGAGCCCTTCACCTTCATTTTCGAGAAGACCGAGCACGGCTGGTTCCAGGCCCACATCTACAAGTTTGACGACAGCACCAGCACCTTCATCGTCGAATGCCCTGAAGCCGTGTGGCTGGCGCATGGCCTGGACAAGGCCGACCCTGACCAGTCCATTGCCTTTTGCGAAAAGCTCTTTGCCTCTAATTTGCAAGGCGAGAAACTGCTGAGCAACGCGCGGCATTTGCGCGGCTCGGCATGGCTGAATTTTCAGCGCGTGAAGTGCCAGCAGTGGTGGCACTTCAACGGCCAGAACCATGTCGTGCTGATGGGCGACGCGGTGCACACGGCGCACTTCGCCATTGGCTCGGGCACCAAGCTGGCGCTGGAAGATGCGATCGAGCTGACGCGGCAGTTCAAGTTGCTGGGCGATACGCCCGAACACATCCCACAAGTGCTGGCCGAGTACCAAGCGCTGCGCGCGATTGACGTGCTGCGCATCCAGAACGCGGCCTGGAACGCCATGGAATGGTTCGAGGTTTGCGGCCACCGCTATTGCGACCAGCTGGAACCCGAGCAGTTCATGTACAGCATGCTCACGCGCAGCCAGCGCATCAGCCACGAAAACCTGCGCCTGCGCGACAAGGCTTGGCTGGACGGATTTGAGCAGTGGTTTGCAGAGCACACAGCGCGCCACGCCGCCGGGCCGCCCCAAGGCGGGGCAGCCCCCCCGGGGGGTGGCGAGGATCGCGGCATTGCCGCGACCACAGCCTGGGGGCCAGCAATCCCGCCCATGTTCACGCCCTTTACGCTGCGTGGCATCACGCTGAAGAACCGCGTTGTCGTCTCGCCCATGGCGCAGTACTGTTGTGTGGACGGGCAGCCGGCCGACTACCACCTGGTGCACCTGGGCGCACGTGCGCTGGGCGGCGCGGGCATGGTGGTGGCGGAGATGACTTGCACATCGGCCGACGCACGCATCACGCCAGGCTGCCCAGGTTTGTGGAACGAGGTGCAGCGCGATGCTTGGCGGCGCATCGTTGAATTCGTGCATTCAAACTCCGACGCCAAGATCGCCATTCAGCTGGGTCATGCGGGCGCCAAGGGCAGCAGCAATGAGCCATGGATGGGCACGGGTGCGGACCGCGCTTTGGCCGCCGGCAACTGGCCGCTCATCGCCGCATCCGCCCTGCCCTATTTGAAAGACGGCGCCGTGCCACGCGCCATGACACGCGCCGACATGGACCGTGTGCGCGAAGACTTTGTGCGCAGCACACAACTGGCCGCACTGGCGGGTTTCGACTGGCTGGAACTGCATTGCGCACACGGCTACCTGTTGTCAGGTTTCATCTCTCCCTTGACCAACCACCGCGACGATGACTACGGCGGCACATTGGCCAACCGGCTTCGTTATCCGCTGGAAGTCTTCAAGGCGGTGCGCGCAGCCTGGCCACAAGACAAACCCATCAGCGTGCGCATCTCGGCTCACGACTGGGTGGAAGGTGGCATCACGCCCGACGACGCGGTGTTTATCGCCCGCGCCTTCAAGGCGGCGGGCGCAGACATGATCGATTGCAGCTCGGGCCAGGTCAGCGCCGAACAGAAGCCCACCTACGGCCGCATGTACCAAACGCCCTTTGCTGACCGCATCCGCAATGAAGCCGGCATTGCCACGATTGCTGTTGGCGCCATCACCGAGGCTGACCACGTCAACAGCATCATCAGCGCAGGGCGTGCTGACCTGTGTGCGGTGGCGCGGCCGCACCTGGCCAATCCTGCCTGGACGCTGACCGAAGCGGCAAAGATTGGCTTTGCCGGCACGCGCTGGCCGGTGCAGTTGGAGAGTGGCAAGTCGCAGATGGAAGCGCTGTTTCAGCGCGCCAAAACAGCAACGTGAGCCGCATTTAGGAAGACCATGAACGACAGAGTCGACCCCACCTTGAACGCCGGCAACCGCATCACGCTGGCTGGCTACCAAGCGCAACATTTCTTGTGGCAAGTTGAGGCTGGCGTGGGCAGCATCACGCTCAACCGGCCCGAACGCAAGAACCCGCTGACCTTCGCGTCTTACGCAGAACTGCGCGACCTCTTCCACCAACTGCGCCACGCCAGCGACGTGCACGTGGTGCTGGTGCAAGGCGCGGGTGGCAACTTTTGCAGCGGCGGCGACGTGCACGAAATCATCGGCCCGCTGCTGCAACTCAAAGCGCCCGAGCTTTTGATGTTCACGCGCATGACGGGCGAACTGGTGAAGCACATGCGCCACTGCCCGCAGCCCATCATTGCGGC
Source organism: Rubrivivax sp. (assembly GCA_031379155.1). Lineage (GTDB taxonomy): Bacteria > Pseudomonadota > Gammaproteobacteria > Burkholderiales > Burkholderiaceae_C > Rubrivivax. Next base: position 1,850 of record JANNEX010000383.1, on the reverse strand, counting down.
GGTGGACGGTGTCTGCGCGGGCGCTGGCGCCATCGTGGCCATGGCCAGCGACATGCGCATCGGCACTGCGCGATGCAAGACCGCCTTCCTGTTCAACCGCGTGGGCTTGGCGGGTTGCGACATGGGGGCGTGCGCCCTGCTGCCGCGCATCGTGGGCCAGGGCCGCGCCAGTGAATGGCTGTACACCGGGCGCTCACTGGGCGGCGCGGAAGCCGAGCGTTGGGGTTTTTACAACCGGCTGTGTGAGCCCGAAGCTTTATCGGCAGATGCGCTTGCCTTGGCGCGTGAACTGGCCAGCGGCCCGACCTTCGCCAACGGCATCACCAAGACCATGCTGCACCAGGAATGGGACATGGGCGTGGACGCGGCGATTGAGTCCGAAGCGCAAGCCCAAGCCCTGTGCATGCTGAGCGAAGACTTCGGCCGCGCCTATCGCGCTTTTGTGGCCAAGGGCAAGCCGGTGTTTGAGGGCAATTGAGCCATGAGCCTGAGCCATCTGCACTGGCCGTTTTTTGAGCCCCACCACCGCGACTTTGCGGAGGCACTGGACACCTGGGCGCAGACCGCCGTGCGTGACCAGCATGGCGTTGATGTGGACGCGCAGTGCGTGGCGCTGGTGCAGCAACTGGGTGGCGCCGGCTGGCTGCGCCACGCCGTGGCTGGCACAGCCTTTGGCGGCAGCAACGATGTCATAGACACTCGACTGTTATGCCTGGCGCGCGAAACGCTGGCGCGGCACAACGGCCTGGCTGACTTTGCCTTTGCGATGCAGGGCCTGGGCTCAGGCGCTATTTCTTTGGCCGGCACCGCAGAACAAAAAGCGCGCTGGTTGCCCGCAGTGGCTGCGGGCCAGTCCATCGCCGCCTTTGCGCTGAGCGAGCCCGACGCCGGCTCAGACGTGGCCGCGATGCAATGTGCCGCTGAACTTGATGGTCAGCATGCCGTGCTTAACGGCGAGAAGACCTGGATCAGCAATGGCGGTATCGCCAACTTCTATGTCGTGTTCTGCCGCAGCGGCGAAGCGCCAGGTGCGCGCGGCATTTCCGCCTTTGTGGTCGAAAGTGGCACGCCGGGATTCGACATAGCCGAGCGCATCCACGTCATCGCCCCGCACCCCTTGGCGCGTTTGCGCTTCACCAACTGCCGCGTGCCCCTTAGCCACCGCATTGGCGCTGCCGGCGAAGGCTTCAAGGTCGCCATGCGCACGCTGGATGTCTTTCGCACCAGCGTGGCCGCTGCTGCACTGGGCTTCGCGCGCCGCGCACTGGAAGAAGGCTTGGCGCGCGCCAAACAGCGCAAGATGTTCGGCCAGCACCTGGCCGACTTTCAACTCACGCAGGCCAAGTTGGCGCAGATGGCACTGACCATCGACAGCGCTGCGTTGCTGGTCTACCGCGCGGCCTGGGAGCGTGACCAGGGCATGAAGGTGACGCGACAGGCGGCGATGGCCAAACTGGCGGCGACTGAGGGCGCGCAGCAAGTTATCGACGCGGCGGTGCAGCTCTTTGGCGGCCAGGGTGTGGTGAGTGGCGAAACGGTGGAACGTCTGTACCGCGAAATTCGCAGCCTGCGCATTTACGAAGGTGCCAGCGAGGTGCAGCAACTCATCATCGGCCGCGATCTCATCAAGGAATGACCATGGGCAAACAAATGCTGCAACCCGCGCACTGGGCGCGGCCCAAAGGCTACGCCAACGGTGTCGCGGCCAGCGGCAAACAAGTCTTCGTCGCCGGCATGATCGGCTGGGACGCACAAGGCGTTTTCCACACCGACGACCTCGTCGGCCAGGTGCGCCAGGCGCTGCAAAATATCGTTGAGGTGCTGGCTGCAGCCGGCGCCACACCGGCGCA
>JANNEX010000358.1:0-4378 GCA_031379155.1 Rubrivivax sp. | reverse complement strand
GAAGCCTTTGCGGCGCAGGCCATTGCGGTGGCGCGCGGGCTGGAGTTCGACATGAACAAGGTCAACCCCAACGGTGGCGCCATCGCCCTGGGCCACCCCATTGGTTGCAGCGGTGCTTTCCTGGCCACCAAGGCGGTGTATGAGTTGCACCGCACGGGCAAGCGCTATGCGCTGGTGACCATGTGCATTGGTGGTGGCCAGGGCATTGCCACGGTGTTTGAGCGGGTGTAGGGGCCTCAAGGCCAGACCTTGGGTCAGGCGTCGGCCCCGGCCAAGGGCGGGTTTCAAAAAGAGGGCGCGGCTCTAGATTCAGCGCCAACCGCTGCAAACCCGAATCCTTGCGAGCCCGACATGAATTTCACTGCGCTTTTCCTTTTGGTGGCTTTGCTGGCCGCGTCTGCCAGCATGGGCTTCTGGCTGGGGCGGCAGTCCGTGCCGGTGCAGCGCCGCCGCTATAGGCACCGCTTGCCCACGGCCCGCCCGGCCGCGGCCACTGCCCTGGCGTCGTCGACCATGGCACCCGTGCCTGCGGCGGACCACAGCGCGCGCCTGCGCCGCGACATCGATGCTCGTTTGCAAGACGTGCGCGCCCTGCGCCTGGCGCGTGAAAACGCTGATCCGTGGCGCGCGCCAGCGGTCGACCGTATTGCACCCACCCCGCTGGCGGTATGCTTTGCGGACACCACGGTTGAATCGCACCTGCCTTCGCGCACGCAGTCTCACTCACACCCGAACGCGCCGCTGGCGCCGTGACGGTGGGGTGGTCAATCTCTTCAAACCTCAGGAGCACAAACGATGAACAAATACGCGGCTGAATTTGTAGGCACCTTCTGGCTCGTGCTGGGCGGCTGCGGCAGCGCCGTGCTGGCCGCTGCTTTCCCCGGCGTGGGCATTGGCCTGATGGGCGTGTCGCTGGCCTTTGGCCTGACGGTGCTGACCATGGCCTACGCCATTGGCCACATCAGCGGCTGCCACTTGAACCCGGCGGTGTCAGTCGGCCTGTGGGCCGGCGGTCGTTTTCCGGCTTCGCAGCTACTGCCCTACATCGTGGCCCAAGTGCTGGGTGGTGTGGCAGCCGGCGCGGTGCTGTACCTGATTGCCAGCGGCAAGGCCGGTTTTGATGTCAGTGCGGGCTTTGCGTCCAACGGCTTTGGCGCCCATTCGCCCGGCGGCTATTCGATGACCGCAGCGCTGGTCTGCGAAGTGGTGATGACGGCGATGTTCCTGGTTGTCATCCTGGGCGCGACGGATGCCAAGGCGCCGGCCGGTTTTGCGCCGATTGCCATTGGCCTGTGCCTGACGCTCATCCACCTCATCAGCATCCCCGTCACCAACACGTCGGTCAACCCGGCGCGCAGCACTGGCGTGGCGCTGTTTGTGGGCGGCTGGGCGCTGGAGCAGCTGTGGCTGTTCTGGGTCGCGCCCATCGTGGGTGCACTGCTGGGTTCGGGTCTCTACAAGTTCATTCGCCGCGACTGATTTAAGGCGGCGCCACAGGTTCGCGCTGCGCGGCCGCTAAGGCAGCAAGTCGGCCACCTGGTCCCACATGTCGGGTGGCACGCGTCCTTCGTGGCGCGCCACCAGCTTGCCCTTGGTGTCAAACACCAGCATCACGGGCAGCCTGCCGCTGCCCCGCCAGTCGGCGGGCATCTGCACGTCGCCCAGCCAAAAGCTCCACTGCGGACCCTCGTGCGCGGCCACTTGGCGGCGCACGCGGTCGTAGGCTTCGGTGTCGGCGCTGCGCGGGTCCAGGCTGACGGTCACCAGGTCAAAAGGCTTCGCTTTCCAGCCCTGCGCATTGGCACGCAGTTCGGGCATCTTGCTCAGGCACACGGCGCAGTCGGTGCGCCACAGCACCACCATCACGACACGGCCGGCTTGCGCGTCCTGGCTGAAGCGGCGGCCGTCCAGCGTGGTGCCCGACAAGCTGTTGCCTTGGGCAGCGGCAGTGGCCCCCCAGAGCAGCGGCCACAAAGTCAGCAAGACCAGACGGATGAAGGTGCTCATGGGGGGTGGTCGGCCAGGGTCGCCCGACATTACAGGTGCGGCCTCAGCCGGTCAACTTGGCCTCAGCGATTCGGCCTAGGCGCCTAGGCTGCCGCGCCAGGCCCCGGCAAGTAACGCACGGCCAGCACGCCGTGAATGTCGGCCAAGGCCCTCAGCACGGGCGCGCCCACCGCGCTATCCACATCCACCAGCGTGTAGGCCATTTCACCCCGGCTCTTGTTGACCATGTTGTGGATGTTCAAACCGGCGTTGGCCATGGTGGTGGAAATCTGCCCCAGCATGTTGGGCACATTGCTGTTGGCAATGGCCACGCGGTAAGCACTTTCGCGCACCATCTGCACGTGCGGGAAGTTGACGGCGTTGCTGACCTGGCCGTGTTCCAGGTAGTCACGCAACTGGTCCACCACCATCACGGCGCAGTTCTCTTCGGCTTCACGGGTGCTGGCCCCCAGGTGGGGCAGGGCCACCACGCGCGGGTGGGCTTGAAGATCGGGGCTGGGGAAGTCACACACATAGGCGGCCAACTTTTCCGCGCTGAGTGCATCCACCACCGCGCTGTTGCTGACAATGCCGTCACGGCTGAAATTCAGCAGCACGGCGCCGACGCGCATGAGGCCGATGTTGGCGTCATTCACCAGGCCGCGTGTGGCTTCGAGCAAAGGCACATGCAGGGTCACAAACTGTGCGCTGCGCAGCACTTCATTCACGCTGGCGGCGCGCTTGACCTGCGAGGGCAAGCTCCAGGCTGCGTCGACCGTGATCTCGGGGTCAAAGCCCAGCACATTCATACCCAGCTTGATGGCCGCGTCGGCCACCAGACAGCCTATCTTGCCCAGGCCCACGATGCCCAGGGTCTGGCCTTGCAGCTCGTAGCCGGCGAAGTTCTTCTTGCCGTTTTCGACTTGCGTGTCCAGGTCAGGGTGGGCCATGTCAAGGCCGGCCACAAAGCGCAGGGCCGGTGCAATTTGCCGGGCGGAGATGAACATGCCGGCCAGCACCAGCTCTTTGACCGCGTTGGCGTTGGCGCCGGGGGCGTTGAAGACTGGCACGCCGCGTGCGCTCATGGCTTTGACGGGTATGTTGTTGGTGCCAGCGCCAGCGCGGCCAATGGCGCGCACGCTGGGGGCGATGGTCATGGCATGCATGTCGGCGCTGCGCACCAGCACGGCGGCCGGGTCGGTCACGTCCTTGCCCACGCGGTAGCGCTCGGCCGGCAGGCGCGACAGGCCGCTGGCCGAGATGGCGTTGAGCACCAAAACGCCCAGGCGCTCATATTTGGGCTCACTTTGAGCGTTAGCCATTTTTGGCCTCGAACTCTTTCATGTAGGTCACCAGGGTCTGCACACCTTCCAGCGGCATGGCGTTGTAGATGGACGCGCGCATGCCGCCCACGCTGCGGTGGCCCTTGAGCTGCACCATGGCACGCGCTTCGGCACCTTTGAGGAAGGCGCCGTCCAGCGCATCGTCTTTCAACTTGAAAGGCACGTTCATCAAGCTGCGGCAGTCTTTGGCCACGGGCGCGCTGTAAAACGAAGTGCTGTCCAGATAGTCATACAGCAGCGCCGCTTTCTTGCGGTTATGCAGCTCTATCGCTGGCAGGCCGCCCTGCGCCTTGAGCCACTTGAAGACGAGGCCGGCGATGTAGATGGCGTAGGTGGGCGGCGTGTTGTACATGCTGTCGTTGTCAGCCACCGTCTTGTAGTCAAAGGCGCTGGGTGTGATGGGCAGCGCGCCGCCCAGCAAGTCCTGGCGAATGATCACTATCGTCAACCCAGCAGGGCCGATGTTCTTTTGCGCGCCGCCGTAAATCAGACCGTACCTGGCCACGTCCACCGGCCGCGACAGGATGGAACTGCTCATGTCGGCCACCAAAGGCACGGCAGCCGTGTCGGGCGTGAAGTGGTATTCCACGCCGCCTATGGTTTCGTTGCTGCAGATGTGCACGTAGGCCGCGTTGGCGTCCAGCTTCCAGCTGCTGCGTGCGGGGATGGTGGTGTAGGCGCTGTCTGCCGCACTGGCCGCCACATTCACGCTGCCGTACTTCTTGGCTTCCTTGATCGACTTCTTGCTCCACTCGCCGGTGTCGATGTAGTCGGCGCTGCTTTTGCCGCGCAGCATGTTCATTGGCACGATGGCGTTTTCAGCGATGGCGCCGCCTTGCATGAACAGCACCTTGTAGCCAGCGGGCACGGCCAGCAGTTCGCGCAGCAGCGTTTCGGCCTCAACGGCGATGCTGATGAATTCTTTGCCGCGGTGGCTCATCTCCATCACGCCCATGCCGCTGCGTTGCCAGTCCAGCATCTCGGCGGCAGCTTGTTGCAGCACGGGTTCGGGCAAGGCGGCAGGGCCGGCGCTGAAATTGAAGACACGG
>JANNEX010000351.1:0-4291 GCA_031379155.1 Rubrivivax sp. | reverse complement strand
GGGCGTGGCAGGCGGCAGCAATTTCCAGCTTGGCGCGCTTGACCAGCGGGTGCTCAAACTGGCCCAGCGGGCCTTTCACGCCCATGGCCGACAAGGGCAAAGCACCGCGATGCGCTGAGACAAAGTCCATCAAGCCAAAGGACAGCGACTCGATGCGCGGATGCGCCGCGATGTCAAATACCTGGTGCAACGCGCCGTGGGTTTCGATCAGTGCGTGCAGCGGCACTTGCGCACCACCCAGTGCGTCAATGGCCTGCGCCGCACAGTGCACATCGGCGGCACTTTCTGGCTTGGGCAACATCAGGTAAGCGGGCGCCTTGGCTGACGCAAGAATCACCCGCGCCACATCTTCAAAGCGCGCGTGGCCCAGCGGCAGCAGGCGCACGCCGACGCGGCCAAAGCGGTTGTCGGGCCCGCCCAGCAGTTCAGCAATGAGGTGGGCATGTTCCACCTCGCCGCCCATGGGCGCGCCGTCTTCGTTGTCTAGCGTGACATCGAAGACAGGGCCCATCTGCGCTTGCAACTGCAAGCTCTTGCTCATGCGCGGCTGCACGCCGGCGTAGTGGTCGCACACCGGCAAAGCCGGTGGCATGTCACCAGCGCCAAAGAGCAGATCGCGTGGGCTGGTCATCTCAAAGAAGATGTTTGACGCCGTCTTGTTCGCCAGTGAGTTCGGCCAGCGTCTTGGCTATGCAGCCCTGGCTGAATTCGTCGATGGCCAGGCCTTGCACGATGCTGTACTTGCCACCTTCACAAGTCACCGGGTAGCCAAACATCACATCCTTGGGGATGCCGTATTCGCCGTTGCTGGGCACGCCCATGGTGACCCAGCCGCCATTCGTGCCCAAGGCCCAGTCGCGCATGTGGTCGATGGCGGCGTTGGCCGCGCTGGCGGCTGATGACAGTCCACGCGCTTCGATGATGGCCGCGCCGCGCTTGCCCACGGTGGGCAGGAAGACGTCCTTGTTCCAGGCCTGGTCGTTGATCATGTCTTTGACCGACGCGCCATCGAGGGTGGCGAAGCGGTAGTCGGCATACATGGTGGGGCTGTGGTTGCCCCACACGGCCAGCTTTTTGATGCTGGCCACGGGCTTGCCGGTCTTGGCCGCCAACTGGCTGAGCGCGCGGTTGTGGTCCAGCCTGAGCATTGCCGTGAAGTTTTCGCGCGGCAAGCCAGGCGCGCTCTTCATGGCGATGTAGGCATTGGTGTTGGCCGGGTTGCCCACCACCAGCACCTTGACGTTGCGGCTGGCCACCGCATCCAGCGCTTTGCCCTGCGCCGTGAAGATGGCGCCGTTGATGGCCAGCAGCTCGGCGCGTTCCATGCCCGGGCCGCGCGGGCGTGAACCGACCAGCAGCGCGTAGTCGCAGTCCTTGAAAGCCGTCATGGGGTCGCTGTGGGCCTGCATGCCGGCCAGCAGCGGGAAGGCGCAATCGTCGACTTCCATCATCACGCCCTTGAGTGCTTTTTGTGCCTTCTCGTCGGCGATCTCCAGCAGCTGCAAGACCACCGGCTGGTCTTTGCCCAGCATCTCGCCGCTGGCGATGCGGAACAGCAAGGCGTAGCCGATCTGGCCGGCAGCACCGGTGATGGCCACGCGCACGGGCTTCTTGGTCATGGAAGTCTCCTGGGGAAGTGTGGGGAAAAGGGGGGTCTCCGGGGCGGTCAACGCGTGCCTTGGTCCTGCGTCAAACGTGCGTCAACAGCGGCCGCGATTCTAGTCACGGCGCCAGGCTGCAACTCTTATGTCTTATGCAAGACAATCGGGCCATGGTCGCCACCCCCGCCACGCCGTCGTTCAGCCCGCTGTACCAGCAGATTCAGGCCCTGCTGGTGCAAAGCCTGCAAGCCGGTGAATGGTTGGCCGGCCAGGCGATACCGAGTGAGACCGAACTGGCCACGCGCTTCAAGGTCAGCCAGGGCACCGTGCGCAAAGCCATCGCCGCTATGGCGGCAGACAACCTGCTGCAACGCCGCCAGGGCAAGGGTACTTTTGTGGCCAGCCACGCTGAGCAGTCCACGCAATACCGCTTCTTGCGCCTGACGCCGGATGACGGCAGCAGAGCCAACTTGCAGCGCCAACTGCTGGAATGCCGGCGCATGCGCGCGCCGGCTGAAGTGGCGCGGCTGCTGGGCCTGAAAGGTGGCGAGGCTGCGCTGCAAGTGCGCCGCCTGCTGCTGGCCGGCGGTGCGCCCGTGGTGCTGGACGATCTGTGGCTGCCCGGCGCCCTGTTCAAAGGGCTGACCGCAGAGCGCCTGGAAGCCTGGCGTGGCCCTATGTACCGCCTGTTTGAGGCCGAATTTGCAGTCCACATGATCCGCGCCGAAGAGAAGATCCGCGCCCTGGCCGCACCGGCCGAAGAAGCCGCTTTACTGGCGTTGCCGACGGGCACGCCGCTGTTGTCAGTCGAGCGCTTGAGCTTCACCTACGGCGACCGCCCGGTGGAGTTGCGCCGTGGCCTATACCACACCGCCGCCCACCACTATCGCAATGAATTGAGCTGAAAAGGCCCGCTTGCGCAGTTCTGCGTAAGCCTGCTGCGTTGCAATAAACTCAATCGGTTTCATGCGGTTTCGGAAGAACAAGATGCCCCAGATGAGCAAACCCAGACCCGGCACCATGCGCCTGGTGGACGCCGTGAAGTACCGGCTGCCGCCCGCAGGCGTGGTGTCCATCCTGCACCGCGCCAGCGGCGGCCTGATGTTTGTGCTGCTGCCCTTCATCATCTGGATGTTCGACAACAGCGTGACCTCTGAGATCAGCTATGGCGTTTTTGCCAGTGCCATCAACGCGGGCTTCTGGGGCTTGCCGGGCTGGCTGGTGAAGGTGGTTTTGCTAGGCCTGATCTGGGCCTACCTGCACCACTTCATTGCCGGCGTGCGCCACCTGTGGATGGACTTCACGCACAGCGTCAGCAAGCAGCAGGGTCACAACTCGGCACTCGTCACGCTGGGCTTGAGCGTGGTGCTCACGCTGGCCCTGGGCTCACGTCTGTTCGGCTGGCCCTGAGGAGACACCACGATGTCAGTCAACTACGGAAGCAAACGCGTCGTCGTCGGCGCCCACTATGGGCTGCGCGACTGGCTCAGCCAGCGCGTGACGGCGGTGCTGATGGCGCTGTTCACCATCGTGCTCTTGGTGCAAGTGATATTCGGCGGCCCGCTGGGCTACGACCGCTGGGCCGCCATCTTCGCAGCGCAGTGGATGAAGGTGCTGACCTTCGTCGTTTTCATCGCCCTGGGCTGGCACGCCTGGGTGGGCATGCGCGACATCTGGATGGACTACGTCAAGCCCGTGGCGCTGCGCCTTATTCTGCAAGTGGCCACCATGGTGTGGCTGGTGGGCTGCATGGGCTGGGCCATTCAAGTGCTGTGGAGACTTTAAGAATCATGGCGACAACTTCTTCTTTGCCGCACCGCCGCTTTGATGTGCTGGTGGTGGGCGCGGGCGGCTCTGGCATGCGCGCGTCGCTGCAACTGGCACGCGCTGGCCTGAACGTGGCCGTGCTGTCCAAAGTTTTCCCCACACGCAGCCACACCGTGGCGGCGCAGGGCGGCATCGGTGCCAGTTTGGGCAACATGGCCGAAGACAACTGGCACTACCACTTCTACGACACCGTCAAAGGCAGTGACTGGCTGGGCGACCAAGACGCGATCGAGTTCATGTGCCGTGAAGCGCCCAAGGTCGTTTACGAGCTTGAGCACATGGGCATGCCGTTTGACCGCAACCCCGACGGCACCATTTATCAACGTCCGTTCGGCGGCCACACCGCCAACTACGGCGAAAAGCCTGTGCAACGCGCCTGCGCCGCCGCTGACCGCACCGGCCACGCCATGCTGCACACGCTGTACCAGCAAAACGTCAAGGCCAACACCAACTTCTTTGTCGAGTGGATGGCGCTTGACCTCATACGCAACGCCGCCGGTGATGTGCTGGGCGTCACCGCGCTGGAAATGGAAACCGGCGAAGTCCACATCCTGCAAGCCAAGACCACGCTCTTTGCCACCGGCGGCGCGGGCCGCATTTACGCCGCCAGCACGAATGCGTTCATCAACACGGGTGATGGCCTGGGCATGGCCGCGCGCGCCGGCATTCCGCTGGAAGACATGGAGTTCTGGCAGTTCCACCCCACCGGTGTGCACAACGCTGGCGTGTTGCTGACAGAAGGCTGCCGTGGCGAAGGGGCGATTTTGCGCAACGCCAATGGTGAACGTTTCATGGAACGTTACGCGCCGACCCTGAAAGACCTGGCACCGCGCGACTTTGTATCGCGCTGCATGGACCAGGAA
>JANNEX010000349.1:0-2281 GCA_031379155.1 Rubrivivax sp. | reverse complement strand
CTGCACCTGACCCACAGCGCCGTCAGCCAGCAAATCAAGCTGCTGGAAGAACAACTGGGCCTGCCGCTGTTTGACCGCCGTGGCCGCCGCCTGGTGCTCAACGCCGCAGGTGCCGCCTTGCAGCAAGCGGTAGAGCCGGCGCTGGACCGCCTGGCGCAAGGCGTGCTGGCCGCACAAAGCGCAGCCGGCGGCGCCGCCCAGCAACTCAGGCTGACGGTGCTGCCTTCATTCGCGCAGCGCTGGCTGCTGCCGCGCATGGGGCGCTGGCGCGAGCAGCACCCCGAGATCACGCTGGACGTGCATGCGGCTATGCAGGTGGTGGACTTGCAGCGCGATGGCTTTCACGCCGCGCTGCGCGTGGGCATTGGACCCTGGCGCGGCTTGCAAGCGCACACGCTGATCGACTCACCCTTGATCGCCGTGGCCGCACCCGCGCGCGCCGCGCGCATGCCGCATGGCGACCACGCGGCCATCGCCGCCGAACCCTTGCTGGGCAGCGACGAACATTGGCGCGAATTTCTGGCTCTGTGTGGCTGCGCGCTGCAAGGCAAAACCGTGGCCGACTTCAACGACGCCGGCCTGATGCTGCAAGCCGCCGAGCAAGACCTGGGTGTGGCGCTGGTGCGCGAACTGTTGGCTGCCGACGCACTGCGCACGGGCCGCCTGGTGCGCCTGTCACCGCGGGCCTTGCAAGCCCCAGAGGCCGCCACCTATTGGTTTGTGCATCCGCCCGAGTTGGCCGACTGGCCGCCGCTGGTGGCGCTGCACCAGTGGTTGCAGGACGAGATGGCGGCGGCGCGGGTGCAACTCAAAGCCACAGCCCTGCCGGCCCCATCAAGCCTTGGCCGCAGGAAGAAACAGGCTTTGCAAGTCGGACAAAAAGTCAAAGCCACGCGCCGTGGGGCGCACGTGGCCAAAGGGCAGCCCTGAGGCTTGTTCAGTCTCGATCAGACCACGCTGCCTTGCCTGTTCCAGCGTGGCCTGCACGCTGGAAAGCGGCAGCCCCGTGCGTTGCACATAACGCTCAAGTTCAAAGCCTTCTTTCAGGCGCAGCGCACCCAGCATGTACTCAAACGGCAGGTCGCGCCGGCTCACCTCATGCTGGTTGCTCACGGCCTGCCCGGCCAGCGCGTTTTTCATGTAGGCCGCCGGCTCGCGCCAACGCACCTGGCGCAGCACACGGTGCGGAAAACTCAGCTTGCCGTGCGCTCCGGCGCCCAGGCCCAGGTAGTCGCCAAAGCGCCAGTAGTTCAGGTTGTGCGCGCAGCGGTGGCCACTCTGCGCAAAGGCCGAGACTTCATAGCGCTGCAAGCCTGCGTCTTGTGTGCGCTGGGCAATCAGGTCCAGCATGTCACTGGCCAAGTCCACGTCGGGCAACACGGGCGGGCGCGCGGCGAAGACCGTGTTGGGCTCGATGGTCAGGTGGTAGATGGACAGGTGCGGCGGCGCGTAGCTCAGCGCGGCGTCAAGCTCGGCCTCCAACTGCGCCAGGCCTTGGCCCGGCAGCGCGTACATGAGGTCGATGTTGAAAGTGTCGAAGGCCTCACGCGCTTCTTCAATCGCGGCGCGCGCTTGTGCCGCGTCGTGCACACGGCCCAGGCGCTTGAGCGCGGCATCGTCAAAGCTTTGCACGCCGATGGACAAGCGCGTCACGCCGGCCGCTCGAAAGGCCTTGAAGCGTTCCCGCTCGAAGGTGCCGGGGTTGGCTTCGAGCGTGATCTCGGCATCGGGCTCCACGGTCACACGGGCGCGGATGTCGGCCAGCAGGCGGTCGATGCCAGCCGGTGAAAACAAGCTGGGTGTGCCGCCGCCAATGAAGATGGTCTGCACACGCCGGCCCCAGATCAGCGGCAGGCTGCTTTCCAGGTCGGCACAGAGGGCGTCGAGGTAGGTCGACTCGGGCAATTCGCCTTTGTTCTCATGCGAATTGAAGTCGCAGTAGGGGCACTTTTTCAAGCACCAGGGCAGGTGCACGTAGAGCGACAGCGGGGGCAGCGCGCCCAGCTGCAAAGTGCCTGGGCGCAGGAAGTGTTCGATGTTTTGCGCGGGGCTGTTGCTGATGTCGCTGCGGGTGTCGCTGCGGGTGTCGCTGCTGATGTTGACGCGGGTGCTCACAGCTTCCACACCTCACGCAGCATCTGCAGCATTTGCGCCATGGCGCGGGCGCGGTGGCTGTGCTGATTTTTGGTCTGCGCGTCCAGCTCGGCCACGGTGCGGCCCAGGCCAGGAATGAACATCAGCGGGTCGTAGCCAAAGCCCTGTGCACCGCGCGGCGCTGGCA
>JANNEX010000338.1:0-12673 GCA_031379155.1 Rubrivivax sp. | reverse complement strand
GGGCTTGGCCGGCCCTCCAGGGGATGCTATACTCCTTGTCTTTGCTCCCCACCGGGCTTGGTGCTTGTGCGCCAATCCAGGGCCTCCCAGGCACCGCCCGCCCGCAGAGCACCCTTCACCGCACCGCCTGACCGAACACCGACCGTACACACATGGCCACCGCTTCCAAAGCCAAGAAGAAAACCGTCCGCCTGGCCTCGGGCCGCAAGCGCGCCCGCCAGGACGTCGCCCTGAACGCCGCCAACACCTCGCTGCGCTCGAAGTTCCGCACCGTGGTCAAGAACGTGCAGAAGGCGCTCGACAAGGCCGCCACCGGTGGCGACAAGGCCGCCCCGGCCGAGTTGTTCAAGAATGCTCAATCGGTGATCGACTCGATCGCCGACAAAGGCATCTTCCACAAGAACAAGGCCGCGCGCCACAAGAGCCGCCTGTCGGCCAAGATCAAGGCGCTGTCGCAGTCCGCTGCCGCCTGATCTGCACCACCCCCAATGCAAAAAGCCCGCTGACGCGGGCTTTTTGCATTGGGGCCAGCGCCGCCTCAGGCCAGGTCGACCGAAGGAGTCGGGTCAGCCGGATCCGATGGGTCGGGCAGCAGACAGGCCTCGACCACCTGCAGCTCGTTGTCGCGCGCAAAGTGCATGACGAAGTCCCAGGCCATCGGCTCCAGGTCGCGCAGTGCCTCGTTGACGATCACGCACTTGATGCCCTCGATCACCCGCGGCACGCAGTAGGGCGAGTAACCGATGTGGGCGCCGATGGCATTGCCTGCCGACCCGCTCTTGGGCCGGAAGCTCGACAAGGCCCCCGCCAGGCGCTCCGACCAGTCGCTGGGCCGGAAGGTCTTGCCGGACAGCGTGACCCCCTGGATGAAGAACTCGCGCGGTTTGGGGGCAGTCATGCGGGGGCTGGACGAATTGGCGGGCTCAAGCCAGCGGGCCAAGGGCTCGATGGGCAGCGCGACAGCCTTCAGCAAGCGCCGACCGACCATCGGGAAAGCCTGAACGCATGAGCACAACACCGAAGAAGAAGCGCCCCGACGAGCTGCGCAGCCAGCAGTGGTTCGGCCGGCAGGACCGCGACGGCTTCGCGTACCGAAGCTGGGTCAAGGGCAAGGGCGTGCCGCATGACCAGTTTGACGGCCGGCCCGTCATCGGCATCTGCAACACCTTCAGCGAACTCACGCCCTGCAATTCGCACTTCCGCACGCTGGCTGAGCAGGTCAAGATTGGCGTCTATGAAGCGGGTGGCTTCCCGCTTGAATTCCCGGTCATGAGCCTGGGCGAAACGCTGCTGCGGCCTACCGCCATGCTCTACCGCAACCTGGCCAGCATGGACGTGGAAGAGAGCATACGCGGCAACCCCATCGACGGCGTGGTGCTGCTGATGGGCTGCGACAAGACCACACCCGCGCTGTTGATGGGTGCGTCCAGCGCCGACCTGCCGACCATCGGCGTCAGCGGCGGACCGATGCTCAACGGCAAGTGGCGCGGCCAAGAGCTGGGCTCGGGCACGGGGGTTTGGCAAATGAGTGAGCAGGTGCGCGCTGGCACGCTTGCGCTTACCGACTTCTTCGAAGCCGAAAGCTGCATGCACCGCAGCCACGGCCATTGCATGACCATGGGCACCGCCAGCACCATGGCCAGCATGGTCGAAGCGCTGGGCGTGGGGTTGCCCGGCAACGCCGCCTATCCGGCGGTGGACGGGCGGCGCAATGTCATCGCGCGCAACGCCGGCCGGCGCATCGTGGAAATGGTGCACACCGATCAGAAGCTGTCCAGTATCCTGACCCGCGAAGCGTTTGAAAACGCCATCCGCACGCTGGCCGCGATTGGCGGCAGCACGAATGCCGTCATCCACCTGATCGCCATTGCCGGCCGCATCGGCGTGCCGCTGACCATCGACGACTTCGACCGCATGGCCAGTGAACTGCCCTGCATCCTGAACCTGCAGCCCAGTGGTGAGCACCTGATGGAAGACTTCTGCTACGCCGGTGGCCTGCCGGTGGTGATGAAAGAGATTGCTTCGGTGCTGCACCTCGATGCTGTCACCGCCAATGGCAACACCGTGGGCGAGAACATTGCCGATGCGCAAAACTTTGATCCGCGTGTCATCAAGACCATGGCGCAACCCTTCAAAGCCAACGCGGGCATCGCAGTGCTGCGTGGCAACCTGGCACCGCGTGGCGCGGTCATCAAGCCCAGCGCAGCGACACCGGCGCTGATGCAGCACACCGGTCGCGCCGTTGTGTTTGAAGACAGCCTGGACTTCCACGCCCGCATTGACGATGAAAATCTTGATGTCGACGAAACCTGCATCCTGGTGCTGAAAAACTGCGGCCCCAAGGGCTACCCCGGCATGGCCGAAGTGGGCAACATGCCACTGCCGCCCAAGGTGCTGAAGAAGGGCATCACTGACATGGTGCGCATCAGCGACGCGCGCATGAGCGGCACGGCCTACGGCACGGTGGTGCTGCACACCGCGCCTGAGGCTGCGGCCGGCGGCACGCTGGCGCTGGTGAAAAACGACGACCTCATCACGCTGGACGTGGCGGGGCGGCGCTTGCACTTGCATGTTGACGACGCCGAATTGGCCGTGCGCCGCGCCGCGTGGACGGCACCCGCGCCGGCCATGGACAGCGGCTACTGGAAGCTCTACATCGACCATGTGCTGCAAGCCGATGAAGGCGCCGACCTTGACTTCCTGCGCGGCAAGCGCGGCGCAGCGGTGCCCAAAGACAATCACTGACTCCATTGTTTGACTGAGCCCACCATGAATCCAAACAAAGTCGCCCTTGTCACCGGCGCCGGCAGCGGCATTGGCCGCGCCTGCGCCCTGGGCCTCTTGGCCGACGGCTGGCAGGTGGCGCTGCTGGGCCGGCGCGCCGATGCATTGGCCGAGACCGCCGCAATGGCTGGCGACCAGGCCGCGCACACGCTGGCCCTGCCCTGCAACGTGGCCGACGACGCCGAAGTGGCGGCCGCCTTTGCCGCACTCAAACAACGCTTTGGGCGACTCGACTTGCTGTTCAACAACGCCGGTGGTGGCCTGGCCGCCAAGACGCCCGACCTCATCAGCGCAGCAGAATGGCGCCAGGTGGTGGATGTCAACTTGAACGGCGCTTTTTACTGCCTGTCGCAAGCCTTCAAGATGATGAAAGAGCAGCAGCCCATGGGCGGGCGCATCATCAACAACGGCAGCATTTCGGCGACCACGCCTCGGCCCGGGTCCATTGCCTATACGGCCACCAAACACGCGGTCAGCGGCCTGACCAAAACAGCAGCGCTCGACGGCCGGCCTTACGACATTGCCGTGGGCCAAATCGACATTGGCAACGCCGCGAGCGAGATGACGGCGCGCATGGCCAGCGGTGTGCTGCAAGCCGACGGCAGCACCAAGCCAGAACCGCGCATGGACTTGCAAGCGGTGGTCGACACGCTGCTGTCCATGGCACGTTTGCCGCTGTCGGCCAACGTGCTGTTCACCACCGTCATGGCCACCAAGATGCCGTTTGTCGGCCGCGGTTAAGACATGGCCAAGATCGGATTCATCGGCGCCAGCGGACTCATGGGTCACGGCATGGCCAAGCACTTGCTGGCCAAGGGTCATACCTTGAGTTTGACGGTGTACCGCAAGCACGACCGCGTCGCGGATTTGCTGGCAGCAGGTGCAGCGCAGATGCCCTCGCCTGCGGCACTGGCTGCCGGCAGCGACATGGTCTTCATTTGCGTCACCGGCTCGCCGCAAGTTGAGGCCGTGGTGCTGGGCAAGGAAAGTCTGCTGGATGGCGCCAAGCCTGGCTTGCTCATCGTCGACTGTTCAACCAGCGAACCCGACTCCACCGCACGCCTGCGCGCGCAGTGCGCAGAACAAGGCGTGACCCTGGTCGACGCGCCGCTGTCGCGCACGCCCATCGAGGCCGAAGCCGGCAAGCTCAACGTCATGGTCGGCGCCGACCCCGCCGTGTTTGCGCAAGTTGAGCCCATCATCCGCGCCTTTGCCGAAAACATCTTCCACATGGGCGGCCCTGGCGCGGGCCACACCATCAAGCTGCTCAACAACTTCATTGCGCAGGCCATCTGCACGGCCACGGCAGAAGCCTTTGCGGTGGGCCAGCGCGCCGGCATTGACCTGAGAAAACTGGTGGAATTGATCTCCTTGGGCCCCGTCAACAACGGCCTCTTCCAGGCCATGGCCAAAACCCTAACGGGTGACATGAGCGGCCTTTTGTTTGAGCTGGACAACGCGCGCAAGGACGTGCGCTACTACACCCACTTGGCCGAAGGCCACAACGTCCCCAGCGTCATGGGCCAGGCCGTGCACCAAAGCCTGGCGCTAGCCAGCGCGCTGGGCCACGGCAAGAAATTTGTGCCTTCGCTGGTGGAAGCGCAAGAACAACTCAGCGGCGCGCGCATCGTGCCGCGCTGAACCAGAAAGCATCCATGAGCCAACGCCTGGCGGGCAAAACCGCCTTCATCACCGCCGCCGGCCAGGGCATTGGCCGCGCCGTGGCGCTGGCTTTTGTGAGCGAAGGCGCGCGCGTGATTGCCAGCGACATCAACGAAGGCTTGCTGTCTTCTCTGGCCTCAGAGAGTGGCTGCCAAACGCTCAAACTGGACGTCACCGATGCCGCTGCGGTGGCCGCTGCCGCCAGCGCACACGGCCCCGTCAACGTGCTCTTCAACGGCGCCGGCTTTGTGCACGCAGGCACGGTGCTGGACTGCACCGAAGCCGAGTGGGACTTTGCTTTCAACCTGAATGTGCGTTCGCAGTTCCGCACCATCAAAGCTTTTTTGCCCGGCATGCTCAGCCTGGGCGGCGGCTCCATCATCAATGTGGCCAGCGTGGCAGGCAGCATCAAAGGCGCGCCAAATCGTTTTGTCTACGGCACCACCAAAGCAGCCATCATTGGCTTGACCAAGGCGGTGGCGGCGGACTTCATCACGCAAGGCGTTCGCTGCAACGCCATCTGCCCCGGCACGGTGGAATCGCCTTCGCTGCGTGAGCGCATCACAGCGCAAGCCGCAGCATCGGGACAGACGCAAGCGCAAGTCGAAGCCGCCTTTGTCTCGCGCCAACCCATGGGCCGCCTGGGCCGCGTTTCAGAAATTGCCGCACTCGCGGTCTACCTGGCCAGCGACGAATCGTCCTTTACCACCGGCACAGCCAACGTCATTGACGGCGGCTGGAGCAATTGAATTCCCCCCGTAAGCGCCTTCGGCGCTCCCCCCAGGGGGCGCCGCCAGCGGCCCGGCAGAGCCGGTTCCGCGGCGGCCACTTGGGAAGACCACCACACCACTTGGAACCTAAAACATGAAACTGCTTAGGCACGGCCCCAAGGGCCAAGAAAAGCCCGGTCTGCTGGACGCCCAAGGCCAGGTGCGTGACCTTAGTGGGCTGATGGCAGACATCACGCCACACACCCTGTCACCTGCCGGCCTGGTCGCCCTGCGCGCACTGGATTTGTCCAAGCTGCCCGTGGTGCCACAAGGCCGCCTGGCCGTGCCCTGGTCCGGCATGAGCAAGTTCATCGCCATCGGCCTGAACTACGCCGACCACGCGGCTGAGTCCAACATGCCCATCCCCAAAGAGCCCATCGTCTTTACCAAGACCGTGGACAGCGCGGTGGGCTGCATGCACCCAGTGGTGCTGCCCAAGGGCTCGGTCAAATCTGACTGGGAGGTGGAGCTGGGCGTGGTCATAGGCAGCCGCGCACGTTATGTCAGTGAAGAATACGCGTTAGCTTGTGTGGCCGGCTATTGCGTCGTCAACGACGTGTCTGAACGCGAATACCAGTTGGAGCGTGGCAGCCAGTGGGACAAGGGCAAGGGCTGCGACACCTTCGGCCCCACCGGCCCTTGGCTGGTGACTGCCGACGAAGTGGGCGACGTGCACAACCTGAGCATGTGGTTGGACGTGAACGGCAAGCGCATGCAAACCGGCAACACCCGCACCATGATCTTCAAAGTGGCACAGATAGTGAGCCACCTAAGCCAGTTCATGACGCTCAACCCGGGTGACCTGATCACCACCGGCACACCGCCCGGTGTGGGCTTGGGCATGAAGCCCACGCCGGTGTACTTGAAGCCGGGTGACGTGATGACCCTGGGCATTGAAAAGCTGGGCGAGCAAAAGCAAACGGTCTACGCCTGGAACCCTGAGTTGATTGATGGCTGACAGCGTGAACAGCACGGCGACAGGCACGGTTACAGGCACGGCGACAGGCACGGCAACCGCGCCCACCATCCGCATCCACGCCGCAGACAACGTCGTCATCGCGCGGCGCCAGTTGCTGGGCGGCACGGCGGTGAGCGACGAAGGCATCACCATCAGCGGCCTGGTGCCACCCGGCCACAAGATCGCCACGTGCGCCATCGCCGCGGGTGAAGCGGTGCGCCGCTACAACCAGATCATAGGCAGCGCCACGCAGTCCATCGCGCCCGGCCAGCACGTGCACACGCACAACCTGGCTTTCACTCACTTTGAGCGTTTGCACGAGCCCGGTGCTGGCACCACACCCACCGCCTTTGTCGCTGAGCCAGCCACTTTCATGGGCATCGTGCGCAGCGACGGACGCGTGGCCACGCGCAACTACATCGGCGTGCTGACCAGCGTGAATTGCAGCGCCACGGCTGCGCGCGCCATGGCTGACCACTTCAGGCGCGACATTCACCCCGAGGCATTGGCGCCCTACCCTAATGTCGATGGTGTGGTGGCCCTGACGCACGGCATGGGCTGCGCGACAGACAGCGAAGGCGAAGAACTGCGGGTGCTGCGTCGCACCCTGGGCGGCTATGCGCGCCACCCCAACTTTGCCGCTGTACTGGTGGTGGGCCTGGGCTGCGAGACGAATCAGATCCAGGGCCTGGTGGCGCAAGAAGGCCTGCAAGAAGGCGCCTGGATGGTGACCTTCAACATCCAGGACACGGGCGGCACGGCCAAGACCGTGGCGCGTGGCATTGAAGAGATCAAACAACTGCTGCCGCACGCCAACAAGGTGCAGCGTGTGCCCGTGCCTGCCAGCCACCTCACCGTGGGCTTGCAATGCGGCGGCAGTGATGGCTACAGCGGCATCAGCGCCAACCCCGCCTTGGGCGCGGCGGTGGACCGCCTGGTGCGCCACGGCGGCAGCGCCATCCTTAGCGAAACGCCAGAAATTTATGGCGGTGAACACCTGCTGACACGCCGCGCCATCAGTACCGAAATTGCTGACAAGCTGCTTGCGCGCATCGCGTGGTGGGAACAGTACACGGCACGCAACGGCATGCAGATGGACAACAACCCATCGGCGGGCAACAAGGCCGGCGGCCTGACCACCATCCTTGAAAAGAGCCTGGGTGCGATTGCCAAGAGCGGCACCACCAACTTGGTGGACGTGGTGGAGTTCGCCCAGCCCGTCAAAGCGCGTGGCTTTGTTTACATGGACACACCCGGCTACGACCCCGTGTCGGCCACCGGCCAAGTGGCGGGCGGCGCCAACCTCATCTGCTTCACCACCGGGCGCGGTTCAGCCTACGGCTGTGCGCCATCACCCTCGCTCAAGCTCAGCACCAACACCGCCTTGTGGCTGAAACAGGAAGACGACATAGACATAGACTGTGGTGGCATCGTCGAGGGCCTGGACACGGTGGACGCGGTAGGCGAGCGCATCTTCCAGTTGATGCTGCAAACCGCGTCGGGGCGGAACACCAAGAGTGAATTGCATGGCTACGGCCAGAACGAGTTTGTGCCTTGGCAATTGGGCGCGGTGATGTAGCCAAGCCTTGGCGACAGAACGCACAGCACCCATGCCCTTCACGCCGTCCGTCACGCCCCCCGGCAAAGCCACACCGCAGCAATGGAGCCTGGTCTTTGTTGAAGGCAAGCTCTTGCTGCCCGAAGGCGAGGCCCTAGAGCTGTCACCCATCGCCTTGCAGGCCTGGCACCATGACACCGCCGCGCGCCACTACCTGGGGCAGATGGACGGCCTGGACTGCTGGGCGTTGCGCTTGCTTGAAGTGCCGCACGGCTGGCGCGCGGTGCCCCTGCGCACCGCCATGATGGGCTTTTCAGCGCCGCTGGCAGGACTGGCCAGCCGCGCCGCGCAAGTGCTGGACTGGGACCGTACCCACGCCTTCTGCGGCGCCTGCGCCGCGCCCACCGAACACCAAAACGGTGAACGCGCGCGCCGCTGCCCGGCCTGCGGCCACAGCGCTTACCCGCGCATCAACCCGGCCATGATGGCGCTGGTCTGGCGCCCCGGTGAGGTGCTGTTGGCGCGCGCGCCGCACTTCACGAATGGCATGTACAGCGCACTGGCCGGCTTCATTGAGGCCGGTGAGTCGATTGAAGACTGCGTGCACCGCGAAGTGGCCGAAGAGGTGGGCGTGCAGGTGGCTGAGCTGCGCTACTTCGGCAGCCAGAGCTGGCCCTTTCCTAACAGCCTGATGATTGCGTTTACCGCACGCTGGTGCGGCGGTGACATCGTGCCGCAGGCCGGTGAGATTGCTGACGCGCAGTGGTTTCCGATTGATGCGCTGCCCCACATTCCGCCGCGCTTTTCGATCTCAGGGCATCTGATTCGGGACACCGTGTTGGCGATGCAAAAAATCACGGCCTGAAAGCCCTGATTTGCTCACACCTTCCAGCGCGGCATCAAGCGCAGCGCGTTGTCGCGCCCAATGGCACGCAGGTCGGTGTCACTCAATCCGTAGGCCGCCAAACCCTTCACGTGGTCTTCGCCCGTGCGGTAAGGGTAGTCGCTGCCAAACAGCACCTGCGACACATTCACCAGCTTGAGCAATGACGCCAGGGCACCCGGGTGGGCCGACCACGCGGTGTCGTAATGGAAGCGCTGCAACTCGAAGAGCACGCCACGCGGCACACGCGCTTGCAGCTTGGGGTCTTGCTGCGGCAGCTTGGTCAAGCGTTCGGTCAAGAAGGGCAGCGTGCCACCGGCGTGCGAGAAGATGAACTTCACGTCAGGGCAGCGCGCGGCGGTGCCGCTGAAGACAATGTCGGTGATGGTGCGTGTGGTGTCGGTGCCAAACTCAATCACCGTGGGTGGGACGTCAGCCAGCAGCGCACGGCAGCAGTTGGCTGCGGTGGGGTGGGTGTAGAGGATGGCTTTGCGGCGGTTCAGTTCGTCCAGCACCGGCGCGAATTGCGCGTGGCCCAGCCACTTGTCTGCGTAGCTGGTGAGCAGGCCAATGCCGTCGGCCTTGAGTGTGTCCAGCGCGTATTCCAGTTCACGCAGCGCGCTGTCGCTGTCGCTGTCGTGCATGGGCAGCATGGCAAAACTGCCGAACTTGCCGGGGTGGGCTTGCGCCAGTTTGGCTGCGTATTCATTGCTTTCACGCGCCAGGCGACGGGCGTTGTTGGCGTCGGTGAAACCGACTTGCGGCGTCGTCACGCTGAGCATGGAGGTGGCCACGCCAGCCTTGGCCATGTCGTCCAGGGTCTTGGTCAGGGTCCAGTTCTTGACGATGGGCGGCGCCTGGCCGGCCTTGTCCAGGTCGGCCACGTAGGCGGGTGAAAAGAAGTGGTGGTGGGTGTCGATGCGTGGCGGCAAGGGTGCTGAGGGCGCTGCACTCGAGGTGGCACAGCCGGGCAAGGCCGCCGATGCAGCAAGGCCAAGCAGCCCCGTCAGAAAGCCGCGGCGATCACCGTCAGCATGGCACTGGCAAAGAGATGTCAAATTCATGCCTGACCTTTCAAGGCGGTTTGCCAAGATGGAAGTGGGAGTGGCTATCGAGCAGCTCTCAGCTGACTGACACCACCAAGCTGTGCATGCCGATGCGGCAGCTGCCGACCTGAACGTGCAGGTTGCCGGCGCCGGTGGTCACCAGCGTCACAAAGCGCTCGTGCCCATTGCCACGCGTCCACGGTGAAAACACACTAGGCCCGCCGTAAAGGCCACCGCCCCAGCCTTCGAGGTGGCCGATCTCTATCACCGCTTCCACGGGCGCCAGCAGCGTGGCGCCTTCGGCACGCAGCGTCAGGCGCAGCGGCTCGGCATGCGGCAGCGCCTTGGCCGACGGCAAACCGCAACTGCCCAGGTAACCATGGTTGGCGATGCGGATGTCGGTGCGGGTGTGCTCTCCCACGCGCTCTTGCTTGAGCACGGTGACGCTGACTTTCGGCGTTAGTGCAGCCACACGCAGGAAGGCCGCGCTCTGGCTGTTGCAGGTCTCGGCCAGGTGTTCATAGGGCGGGTTCCAGATGCCTACGCGCGGATCAAAGCCGCCCACTTCCACCTCACCCAGCTGCGGGTGCTGCACTTTTTTCCAAGTGCCGAAGACGCGGCCAGCGTTGTGCACGCGGTCAAACTCGGCCAACGCGCGCATGTCCTTGCGCGTGAACTTGCTGTAGTGGTCGACAAAAGGTTTTTTGCGTTCGATGCCGAGCTGTTTGAAGAGGTCCCACAGCTCCACCACATAGGCCAGCGCGCCACGCTGGTGGTAGGCGTAGTCGGACAAGTCGCCGTGCAGCGGCTTGTCGGGTTCGTACAAAAATTCGTGAAAGCCGCTGACCGTGGGGTAGCCGGTGTGCTCGGTCATCCAGGCTTCGACTTGCTCGTACACCGCCAGGTCGCCGGGGTTCAACTTGCTGTCGGGCTTGTCGCCCAGCGGGCGTATCAACACGCCGCCAAAGGTGTGCAGGTTCAGCCACACCATGATGTTGGGGTGCTGGGTGGCAAAGTCCATCAGCGCGCGGGTTTCTGGCGCGCTGCCGGGGTAGTGGCCAGCGCCGGCCTGCTGCGGTTCTGGCGCCCAGTCGTAGGGGAAGTTGCGGTTGAAGTCGTAGAGCTGGTCGGAAAGAAAGTAGGGGTCGGGGATGCTGCGGCCGTCAAAGTTGACGATGTGGCCTTCGGGGTAGAGGCGGTAAAACGGGCCGCTGTCTTCCGGCAGTCGCGCCACCATCACTTGCGGTGTTAGCACTTCGCCGTCTTCGCCGCGCAGGGCCACCAGTTCGCCGTCGGGGTCTTGCCGTCGCATGCTCAGGCTCATGCCGTCGCCGTCAACGTCGGCCGCTTCCCAGCGTGCATGGCCGCGGTTGATGCGGCCATCCACCGGGCTGGAACGCACATAACGGCCACGTTGCAGCACCTCTTCGGCGCCGTCAGGTGAGATGCGCGGCACGACGTAGAACAGCGTCTCGCGGATGGCCTGCGCCATGTGCGCCGGCAGGGGCTTACCACCGGCCGTGTCAGCGCCTTGGTGGATGGCGATGATGTCCTGGGCAATGGCCAACGCCACGCTGGAGCCGCAGACTTCGCTGGCGTGCATGTTGCCGTCTATCCAGACTGCGGGGCGTTTGTTGTCGGGGCTGTGGCCCAGGGTCAGCAGCGCTATGTCGCGGCCCTGCGCGCTGCTGCCCAGGCTGCCCAGGTGCACCAGGCCGGGGTGCTGTTGCGCCCAGGTGTTGAACTGGGCCACGATGGCTGCGTGGTCTAGGTACTTCTGGCGGAACATGCGGCTCTCCTGGCATACACAGTGAACAGGGGCTCGATGTTGCCCCATCCTGTTGTGCAGCCAGCCTCTTCCTTACCCTGAGCCGGCCACGCCAGCGCCGGCCCAGGCGCAGCGCATCAATCAACGATGGCCTGCGACACCAGCTCTTTCATCATGCGGCGGTAGCCTGCGCGCAAGGGGCTGGGTGCCTGCGTCATGTAGACACCGCACAGCTGCTCTTTGGGTTCGGCCCAGAAGAAGGTACCGGCGTAGCCTGCCCACATGAATTCACCGGCCGAACCCTGCACGGCGGCGTTGCCGTCGGCCAGGCGCACCAAGAAGCCCAGGCCAAAGCTGTAGCCACCAGAGCCCAACAACAACCCGCCAGGGTTGAAGCTGGTGTTGATGCCAGCGAGGTGATCCGAAGTCATGGCGCGCACCGTGGTGCGCGACAAAATGCGCGCGCCTTCAAGCTGGCCGCCGCCCAGCATGGCCTGGCAAAAGCGCAGGTAGTCGGCCGCCGTGCCGACACCGCCAGCGCCGCCAGAGTCATTGCCGGGCATGCTGCTCACGTCGATGAGTTTGTTGTCTGCGCCAGTGGCCGGGTCTTTGGCAAAAGGCTCGGCCAGGCGTGGCAGTTTGGCTGTGGGGACCATGAATCCGGTGTCCACCATCTTCAAGGGCGTGAACAGGCGCTCTTGCAAAAAGTCGCCCAGGCGTTTGCCCGACACCGCTTCCACCACACGCCCTTGCACGTCCACCGACAGGCTGTATTCCCAGGTCGTGCCGGGTTGCTGCGCCAGCGGCGCTTTGCCCAGGCCTTCGGCCATTTGGCTGCCGGGCAGTTCACGCGCATCAAAGTCCAGCGTGGGCTTGTAGACGCCGGCCTTGATGTAGGCGTCGCGCACCAGCGTGTTGCGCGTCAGCTCACCGTAGGCAATGCCCGAGGTGTGGCGCAACAGGTCGTAGATGGTGGGCTCGCGGCTGGCGGCCACCAGGCGGAAGCTGACTACATTCGTCGCCGCGTCGGTGCTGGCCACGCTGACCATGGCGCCCTTGAACGAAGGCAGGAACTTGGACACCGGGTCGGTGAGCTGCACCTTGCCGTCTTCGACCAGCATCATCAGCGCGGTGGACACCAGCGGCTTGGTCATGGAGTAGATGCGGAAGATGGCGTCTTCCTTCATCGCTGCGCCTGTGCTGTTGCTGCTGCTGACCTGACTGCTACCAAAAGCTTGGCTGAA
>JANNEX010000178.1:0-4623 GCA_031379155.1 Rubrivivax sp. | reverse complement strand
GTGAACACAAGGAATGGGGCACCTTGGTATTCAACTATGGCCGCAACGAAGTGCGTAACTTCTTGACTGCCAATGCCGTATTTTGGTTCGACAAATATGCGGTGGGGGCAGCGGTGGCGGCAGCGGTGGGGGCAGCGGTGGGAGCAGCGGCGGGCACAGCGGTGGGCACAGCGGTGGGCACAGCGGTTGGTGGCGGGCTGGGCAGGCTAGAAGGGCCGGGTGGAACTGAAGCGCACGCGCACAACAACGCGGGCAGCAGCACGCACGTCAGCGTGGGCAGCAGCGCCACCCGGTCGGTGTTTGAACTTCGCTTCTTCATCGTCGTGCAACTCGCTCCGTCTTGGGCCTCACGCTCGGCAGTGCCAGGGGCGAAGTGGCGAAGAAATTCAGCACAGCGCCATGCGTAAGCCGGTGAAAAGCGGCTGCAAGAACGCGCCGCCGTCTCCGCACGGGCTGGCTCACACAGCGACTGACTTGCGCGCTTGCGGCTCGGCGGCCTGCGCGCCAGCGGCAGCGATGGCCGACAGCGCCCGTTCACACATCAGGGTGGTCTTGTCGGTGATGGGCTCAGCTTTCGAGCGCAGGTATATCGAACGGCTACTGTGGCCACGCCAAGGCCCTGCGGCCATCGGCCGGCGGCCCACGCGTGTTTCAGACAATCGCCCGTGGCCCCCAGATGGCGGGCACTTTCCGGTGCCGCCACGCGCGCAGCGCAAGGGCCAGCGTGGCCAGGGGTGCCACGCCATTGCGCAGTCGCGCAAACGCGGCTCAACCCTGTTGCGCGGCAGGCGCGCGCGCTTCGTCACCAAACCAGTTGAGCAAGATCAGCGCGGCCACGCTGCCCACCGGAAACAGCAGCACCGCCAGGCCCAACCAGGCTGCGACAGAACGCTTCATGCGGCGTGCGGCCAGGCCCAGAAAGACCCAGTGCAGCACCAAGGCCGCAGCCAGCGCAAGCCCAGTGGCCACGCTGCGCAGCGGTGTGGCCACGGTGTGCTCGACCAACGGCGGGATGAACATGGCCGCGCTGGCCAGTGCCACCACCAAGGCCACGGTGGACACGGCCAAGGCTCGTTGATCGGGGCTTTCTTGCATGCTGCACTCCTGCTACCAAACGCCAGGCGCCAGTGTAGGCCGACGCCCGCGCAGCGTGGGCGGGCTGCTTGGCGAAAGCGGGACCGGCCTGCATAGCGAAAGCGGGGCCAGCCCCGCTTAGCGAAAGCGGATGCGCGTGGCCTCCAGCGTGCGGCCATCAGCCGCCAGCACGCCGCTGATCTGGACTTCACGCGGCCCCACCACCAGGTCAGCCGCCGTGCCACCGACATAGATGAGGCCACTGCGCGCCGTGCTGACGGTGACACCACGCACCACGATGGTGGCCAGCGCCACGCTGCGCGCCGTGATGGCGCCGTTGAGCTCAAAGCCACGGTCTCGCACCTCGTCGTCGCTGATGGTCTTGACCTTGCTGGCGCGCAGGATGCCAGCGCGCAGCAGCCCTTCAACCTCGACCCGCGCGCCCAGCACCACACCCGCGCTGCCATTGCTGAAAGTGGCCGCACTGGCGTCCACGGCGCGACCGTTGACGCTGAAGCTGACGCTCGAAGTGAGCGCACTGATGCTGCCTTCTAGCTTGACGCCATCGGCGTCACCCAAAGGCTGCTGCGCGCTGCCAAAACTCTGCACCCCCCAGCGTGCGCCGCCGCTGCCCGAAGCACTCGCCAAGGCCAGGCGCAGACGCACAAACTGCCCTGCCGCCAGGCCCGCCGGCAGCCCGCTCGCGCCAGCATAGCTGTAGCTGGTGCTGCCCACGCGCAAGCTCTGCGCAGCGCTGTCCACCTGGCTGAGCAGGGCGCGCAAACGCAGCCCCCCGACCAGGCTGCTGGGTTCGATGCGCGTGGCACGGTAGCGCTGGCCGGCAGGGTCATACACCGCGTAGATCTCCAACGCCTGGCCCACACGCAGCCCGGCCAGGCCGTTGTCCAGCCGCTCGTCAAAGACGGTGGCCGCATCCACATTCACCGTCTGGCCCAGCAGGCTCAGGCTGTGGGTCGCCACGTTGACCGCTGCCACCAGGCCGGCCATTTCGCTCTCGAAGCGGATGCGTGTGGCGTTGGCGCTGGAGCCGTTGGCGTCGGTGCTGATGGCCGAGCTTTCAATCTCCACCATCATGCCCAGGCGCAATTCGTCGCGCGAGCGCCGGCCGCTGTCACCGTCTTGCACTTCGGCGCTGCTGTCGTCAAAGCGCACGCCGCTTACGATCACCGAGCCAAAGCCCGTGATAGGCCCGGCGGCATAGCCCGCAGCCAATTCGCCGCCGGTGCCACCGGTGCCCACACCGCCGCCGCAGCCGACCACGGCGACCGCAGCAAGACTGGCGGCAAGGATGGCACGCCACAGCGGTTTGAAGATGGGATTGGAGGTCATGGTCAGCCCTTTCGTTTGGCGCGATTGACGCGCACTGGCGCTGCGCCCTCAGCGGCGGGCTCTGCAGCCGCTGCGCCTTCGTGATAAGTGAAAAGTCCCAGGCGCATGCGGCCCTGGGGTGGCGGCAGGAGCTGGGCATCTGCAGCCACACAGACTTCAAGCGCGGGCACGACGGCAGCCAGCAGCGCCTGCCAATGGGCATGCACGGTGGGACGCACCGACTCTATCGACGCTGCGCTCAGGCCGTCAGCAAACACCGCCTGTTCAAAGTGCTGGCGGCTCTGGCCGCCGAGCACGTTGTCAACCGCCGCGCGCAGGTGGTCGCCCACGTTGTCGCCCAGGAAACCCAGTTGCTGCACCAGGTCGCCTTGGGCCACAAAGGTCTCGCGCGTCAGGCGCACGCGGTCGCTGGCCTCGTCCCATATCGCCAGGCCCAGGCGGCACAGCTCATCAAGCAGGCTGCGCGGGTGCACATCGCGTGTCACCGCCTGGGCCAGGGTCTCAAAACTCGGTTCTGCGCCTTGGCGTGGCAGCACCTTGGGCTGGCCGTCGCGCCCGCGGTAGGGCGGTTGAGTCAGCCAGTGCGCAAAGATTTCTCCGGCCACCGAGCGGCCCCTGGGCGCGGCACCACGCGCCTGTGGCTGCACCAGGCGTGTCACCTCGCGCCGGTTGATGCCGGTGGTGGTGCTGATGCGGCTGACCTTGCGGTGTTCGGGCAGGCCCGGGTGGGCGCGCGCAGCCGCTTGCACAAAGGCCAGGCGCAGCATCTCTTCCACCGTGGCATAGGGCAGGCCCTGGGCCACGCCCAGACGCGCCACCGAAGCCAAAAGCCCGGCCAGGGCCTCTTGCAGCGCTTGCTGCTCGGGGCCGGTGCCGGGCATGGTGGATGGGGCGTCGGGGGTCTTGTTCATCGGGGCTGCAAGCCGGCTTGAAAACTGCCACCGGCCCGCAGAGGTCTGCGCTTACCTGAACTTGATGCTGCGTGCTTCCAGCCGGGTGCGGTCGGTGCTGAGCACGCCCTTGACCTCAAGCGTCTTGCCATTGGCCAGCGTGGCCACGCTGCCGCCCGAGTATTCCACGCTGCTGCCGTACCACACGGTGACGCCGCGCAGCGCGAAGGTCTTGTCGGTGGTGTTGAGGTTGCTCATGTCGCCACGCAACTCAAGCGCACGTTTGCCTTGCTCGCGGCGCTCTTCAATCTCCACCTTGGTGGCCACCAGCACACCGCCCACGATGGCGCCTTCGACTTCCACCCGCGCGCCCAGCACGACAGCGGTGTTGCCGTCAGGGAAGCTGGCCGTGGCAGCGTCGATCTTGAGGCCGTTGATCTCAAAACTGGTGGCTGACGTGAAGACGGTGATGACACCTTCGACATGCGCTTCACCGCGCGCCAAGTCGGGCAAGCGCAGGCCACCGCGCAGTGCCGTGGCAACCCAGGCGCCGTTGACCTGCGTGGTCTGCACCAGCACGCGCACGAGCTGTCCGTTGAGCAGCCCTGGCGGCACTTGCGCTGCCGGCAGGCCGCTGTAGGAGATGACCTGGCCGTTGATCTGGAAAGTCTTGGCGCTGGTGTCCAGGTTGCTGATGGCGCCGCGCAACTTGAAGGCCGTGGCACCGACCTTGGGCTCGATGCGGGTGGCCACGATGCGCGCGTTGGCCAGGTCAAGAATGCCGTGCACCTCAAGCACCGCGCCTGCGGTGAGGGCCGTCAGGCCACCGGCCAGCGTGCTGTCAAACACCGTGCTGGTCGTCACGAGCACGGTCTGGCCCAGCAGCGTGAAGGTGGAGGCAGTGGTGTTGATGGTGCCCACCGGGCCGACGATTTCGCTGCCCAGTCGAAAGCTCAGCGCGCGCGCCGTGCCGGCCGCACGGTCTACCGCGCCAGCACCCACTTCAACCATCATGCCCAGCTTGAGGTCGCTGCGTGTCTTGCTGCCACCGTCTTCGTCGGTGACGATGGCGGCTGTGTCGTCAAAGCGCACGCCACCCACAATCACCGAACCAAAGCCACTGATGCTGCCTTGGGTATAGGTGCTGGCGGTGCCGCCAGCGCTGTCGGGGCTGCCGGGGTCGCCACCACCGCCGCCGCAGGCTACCAACAGTGCCGTGCCGCAAACGGCGGTGGCCAGGGCAGCGCGCCAGCCAGTGAAGTTCAGGGTTGTCATGTCTATCTCCTTGGGGTCGGGGCCCGGCAGCCCC
>JANNEX010000168.1:0-4014 GCA_031379155.1 Rubrivivax sp. | reverse complement strand
CTGCGCGCCTATGTCAGCAAAGTAGACCATTACTTGAGCGGTGCGCAGATCAAGGCGCAGTTTGAAGCCAAGTACCCGGGCCGCGCCTGGCCGGCCTATGACCCGGGCGGCATGTTCAACAACCTGTTCTTGAAGAGCCCGGGCTGGCGCGCCGCCGAAGGTTTTGGCCAGCCGGCTTTGGGCTACCCCCGAGATTAAGCCTTCTTGGCTGCGGCTTCTCTCACCAACCGGTCCAGTTCTTCGCCGCTCTTGTAGTGCGGCACACGAAACACCAGCCGCTTGCTGCGCTGCCAAAAGCTGTTGCTGCCATTGGCTTCTTCGTTCCAGTACTTGTCGGCCAACTTGATGTTGCCCGGCACGTCGAGCATGAAGGCCGCCTTGGAGCCTGCGCCGCCGTTGATGTAGAGCTTGCCGTCGACCATCAACCAGGTGTCGGCGTCGCCGCCCCAGGGGATGCCGTAGGCCATGCCGTTGGCGCAGAAGCCACCGTATTGGGGCAGGTATTTGGCCGGGTTGGCGTCAAACAGCGCTTTGTGCTCGGCGCTGGCAAAACGGAAGGTCACGCCTTCGTAGACCGACTTGATGGCACTTGAGCCCAGCGCATGTTTGCCCTGGGTGAAATAGGCCACCACGTCATGGCCCTTGAGCATGACACGATCATCGCCGCCATCGGCCACGGCGTTGACGGGTTTGAGCGCCGACGAGGGGTTTTGCGCCAGCATGGCGCCGCAGGCACTCAGACCCATCACGAGTGCCACAAGCGCAGCGCCGCGCGCCAGTCGGTTGCATAGAATTTTCATGTTCAGGCTCCAGAAATCAAGGAAGGAATGGCGTTGCTGGGCTGCGGCGCGGGTGCGCCGCCCAGGCAGTCCGCATAAGGCGCGGTCCAACCCAGCAGCGCGCTGGCTTGTTCGGCGCGTTGGCGCAAATGGTGCTCGTCGCGGCCGTCCAGGTGCACGATGCCGTAGCGGTGGCTGCCTAGCCATTTGAAGTCGCGCGCCAGCGAGTGGCCCGACTTGGGGTACATGAACAGCATGGTCTCAGGGAAGCGCCGACGCAGCGCGCTTTGTTGTCCCGCACTGGGCATGGCAGGGGCCGCGCCGGGCGTGAATGCGCGGTAGACGAGGCTGGCCGCAGCACCTGCGGTGGACGGGGCACGCGGCAGCAGGGCCGGGTCTTGCCCGAGCGCCAGCGCCAGCGACATGGCGTGGGGGTCGATGCCATGCACACGCCGGTAGAGGTCTGAAAACTGCGACGCCAGGCGCGGGTTGAATTCGATCACCGACAGCCGGCCGCTGGCCGTGTCGTAAAAGAATTCCATGTTGAACATGCCGTGTGTGAAGCCCACGGCTTGCAAGAAGCGTTGCGCCACGGCCAGCGCCTGCTGTTGCACGGCCGTGTTCAAACGGCTGGGATGTTCCCAGCGCATGAAGGCCTGCGTGCCGGGGTACATGATGGCGTCGACCACGCCCAGCGCATGCGCCTGGCCCTGGAAGACCCAGCCGTCCAGGTTGTACTGGGCCATGTGCATGGGCTCTTCGAGCATCATACGGTGGGCCGTGCCGGCCTGCGGCAAGCGCTTGCGCGCCACACGATCAAAAGGCTCAACCAGGCGCCGTATGACCCACAGTTCGCGGCGGCCAAAGCGTGTGTGTCGCACCAGGTCGTCGTGGTGATTGACACGCCGCGCCAGCACCGAAAAAGCCGCCTTCACCGGCTTGACGTAGGCCGGGTAGCGCAGCCCGCGCGGAATGCTGCCGCCGTAGTGCGTGTCGAGGTCAAAAAAGCCGATCGTCGCTTCGGGGCAGACCTCATGCAGCACCCGGCGCGCGTGCAGCTTGTGCTGGCAGGCCAGCACGGCGCTGACAGCGGTGCCGGGCAGGCGCAGGCGCTCGGCCACCAGCGCGGCGGCCAGGGCGCCAAACTGTTCGTGGTGCGACACCACACCAGCCCAGCCCGCACGCTGGCCACGTTTGGCCTGGCGCTCGGCGAAGCGGTCGAGGTCAAAGTTGATCAGGCGCGCGTTGCTGGGAAAGGCAAACAGGTCAAAGCCGGCCTGGTCATAGGCGAAGTGCTCGGCCTGGCGGTCAAAGCCCAGCGTGTCCCAGTCGTAGCTGAAGAGCAGGCCGATGCGGGTGCGCGATGTATTCAAGGGTGAGGGGCGGGGCTGCAAGGTTTACGGCTGGTGCGTCGTGAGCATTCCAGTCTGGGCTCCAGACGCGGTGCCGATTTGGCTATTGTCGCGGCACTCATCCTGTGGTGCGTGACGCGGCGTGCAGGCCAAACACGCCGATCACGATGAGCCCGGCGCTGACCATCTTCAGCGCCGTGGCCGGTTCTTTGAAATACAGGTAGCCAATGAGCGCGGTGAGCACCGTGCCCACGCCCGACCACACGGCGTAGACGACGCTCAGGCCCAGGGTGCGCATGATCAAGGTGTTGAAGGCAAAGCTGACGGCATAAAAGACGAAGATCAGCACCGTGGGTGTGAAGCGCGTAAATCCTTCGCTCAGGCGCATGCAGGTGGTGCCGGCGACTTCAAAAAGTATCGCCACCCCCAGCAAAGCCCAAGCTTGGCTGACGTTGAGTTGCAGGGCCACGCTCAGCGGCCCAGCGCAGATGGGAGCGGGGAAAAACGTGGCATGAAGATGGGCGTCGGTTGAAAGTCCAAGAGCTTACAGAGTGGGCGCCCAGGGCCACCCGAACCCGGGTTTGTACGGACGCCATCGCGCCATGGATGCACTCAGCGCGTGAGCACGCGGCGCCACAGGTAGCTCAGCACATCCACCAGCGCCACCAGCAGCACCATGGCGCCCAGGATGGTGGCCGTCTTGCCCATGTGGAACAGGCCCATGTGAAAGCTCAGCAACTGGCCCAGGCCGCCGGCGCCCACGACGCCCAGCACGGCGGCGGCGCGGATGTTATTTTCCCAGCGGTAGAGCGTGTAGCTCATGAATTGCGGCAGCACCTGGGGCAGCGTGGCGTAAAGGAAAACACGCCCAGGCGCCACACCCTGCGCGCGCAAGGCAAAGGCCGGCCCGGGCGGTGCGTTTTCCAGCGCTTCGGCAAACAGGCGGCCCAGCACGCCCGTGGTGTGCAGCGCCAGCGCCAGCGTGCCGGCAAACGGGCCCAGCCCGGCGCTGATGAGCAGCAGCGCGGCCCACACCAGTTCTGGCACCGAACGCAAAGCGTTGAGCAGCCAGCGCGTGGGCATGCGGCCGCGCGCGGGGTCGTTGCTGTGCAAGCGGCTGGCCGGCAGCGCCAGCAGCAGGGCCGCGCCCGCCGCCAGCAAAGTGCCCAGCAGCGACATGGCCAAGGTTTCTGCGGTGCCCAGCGCCACCTTGTGCAGGAAAGGCGCGCTCAGGTCGGGCGGAAAAAATTCACCCACAAAACGCGCCATGGACTGCGCCGCCGACAGCGACAAAAACTGCGACCACTGCAAGTCGAGCGACCAAAAACTGGCCAGCACCAAGGCCAGCAAGCCCAGGCTGAACCAGCAGGCTTTGCAGCGCGCGTCCCACAGCGGCCGTGGCAGCTTTTGTGTGCTCATCCCAGTGCCCTGCGCAGCCAGGCGCTGACCTGGTCGGCCAGTGCCACCAAGGCCATGAAGACCAGCAGCATGGTGGCCACTTCACCGCCGTTGAACATCTTCATCGAGTTGTCCATCTGCTGGCCCAGGCCGCCGGCGCCGACAAAACCCAGCACCACCGACGAGCGAATCGCACATTCCCAGCGGTAGACGGTGTAGCTCACCAGCTCAGCCGCACTCTGCGGCAGCAGGGCGTAGAAAAACGCCTGCAAACGCCCGCTGCCATTGCGCAGCAGGTTTTGCGTGGCGTGGCCTTCGCCGCTTTCCAGAATTTCGCCGTAGACCTTGCCCAACATACCGCCGTAAGTGAGCGCAATGGCGAGCACGCCCGACGTCGGCCCCAGCCCCACCACACGCACAAAGACCAGCGCCCACACCAGTTCGGGCACGCTGCGCAGCACCACCAGCAGCACACGCAGCGCTTG
>JANNEX010000167.1:0-4826 GCA_031379155.1 Rubrivivax sp. | reverse complement strand
AAGCCGCGCTGCGCAGCGACGAAGACGGTGAAGAAATTTCACGCGCCGAGAGTGAACTAACTGACGGCGAAACACCCGAAGCCCTGCTGGCCAGCAAAGAGATCGCAGCAGCAGTGAACTCTGCCATCGATGCCTTGTCAGAAGAACTGCGCCAGGCCATCACGCTGCGCGAGATTGAAGGCCTGAGTTACGAAGAGATTGCACAAGCCATGAACTGCCCCATAGGAACCGTGCGCTCGCGCATCTTTCGCGCCCGTGACGCCATTGCTCAGCGCCTGAAGCCGCTGCTGGACACCCGCGACGGCGTGCGCTGGTAGGCCTTGACCCGTGTGATGCCTGCTGCCAACAAAACCCCATGAACCCACACCCCGACTCGCACGCCAATGACACGCCCGGCACCGAGCAGCGCCGCTGCTTGTCGGCGGCGGCTGATGGCGACACCGCTGCCATGGACGCTGCCACCCGCGCCTGGCGCGACGACGCCAATGCACGCGCCACCTGGCATGCCTACCATTTGATCGGTGACGTGCTGCGCTCCTCTGACTTGGCGGCGGCGCCGGCGCGTGACGCGGCCTTCCTCAGCAGCCTGCGCAGCAAGCTCGCCACTGAACCCGTGCTGCTGGCGCCACTCCAGCCTGTGGCTTCCAAGCGGCCCACGTCAGCTTGGTGGATGTCAGCGGCGGTGGCGGCAGGGTTTGTCGTCGTGGCCGGTGTGCTGGTGGTCGCGCGGGTGTCGGTGCCGCCCACCACAGACAGCCTGGCCCAAGCGGGCGGCCCTGGCGCTGCGATTCAAAGCGTCCCACAAACTGTCTCGCAAAGCAGTGTCATCCGCGACCCGCGTCTGGATGAATTCCTGCGTGTCCACCAGTCGGCGCGCGCCGGCCTGACCACGGCGGCCGCGGGCAGTGCGCTGCGCCGTGTCGACGTCGAATTGCAGGCGGGCCCGCCACGGTGATGTTGTTGTCTGGCTTGCGCCGTTTGACCTGGGTCTTTGCTGCGTCTTGCCTCTGCGCTGGGCTTGTGCGCGCGCAAAGCGCGGACGCTGCACCTGCGGGCCAAGGCGTGTTGTCCAGCACCGATGCCCGCGCTTGGCTCACACGCATCCACGCGGCTGGCCAGACCGGCAACTACGAAGGCGTGCTGGTCTACAGCGCCGGCGGTAGCCTGTCGAGCTCTCGTGTCTGGCACTTCGTGGCCGCCGACCACACCTACGAGCGGCTGGAGGCACTGGACGGCCGCCAGCAGCGCATCTTGCGCCACAACGACACCGTGCACACCGTCTGGCCTCAGACCAAGACGGCGGTGGTGGAAAAGCGCGAGACGCTGGCCGCCTGGTCCACTGCGCCGCAGGCGGTGGACCCGCAGGCGCTGGAGCAATACGATGTGCGCCGCGAAGGCAGTGCGCGGGTGGCCGGCCGCGAAGCCGCCGTGTTGTTGCTGGAGCCGCGCGATGTGCTGCGCTATGCGCAGCGCCTGTGGGCTGACCTGGCCACTGGCCTGATGCTGCGCGCCGACGTGATGGGCGAAGGCGCTGCGGGCACTGTGGGTGCAGCGCGCCCCATTCTTGAATCGACCGCGTTTTCGCAGGTCGACATCGGCGTCAAGCCGCAGCCCGAACAAGTGCTGCAACTCATGCGCCAGCTCGATGGGCTCAAGGTGCTGCGCCCACAGCAAAAGCGCACCACGCTCGACGTTGAAGGCTGGGCGCTGGCACGGCCCGTGGCTGGTTTTAGGCTGGCCGGCTGTGTGCGCCGAGGCATGGAAACCGCAGGTGACGGCGAAAGCGTGATGCAAGCCGTGTTCACCGACGGCTTGACGCACGTCTCGGTGTTCGTCGAACCCTTCAAGCCGCAAAGCCAGCGCAGCGAAGTGCAGGCTCAGCAAGGTGCCACCACCACGCTGATGCAACGCCGTGGCGAGCACTGGGTGACGGCCGTGGGTGATGTACCTGTCGCCACACTCAAACAATTCGCGGCCGCGCTGGAGCGCCGCCGCCCCTGAGTCCTGACACCTCCCTCTTATTCCGTTGAACCCGAAAGACCCCCACGCATGAGCAAGCTGACTGTCCTCTTCGCACGCCCCTGGCTGAGTCGTCTGGCCTTGAGCCTGGCGCTGTTGATGAGCTTTGCCGCCTGGCAAGCCAGCCGCCCCGTACAGGCGCAGACCGTGACGCTGCCCGACTTTTCCGAGTTGGCAGAACGCCTGAGCCCTATGGTGGTCAACATCCGCACCACTGAAAAACGCGGCAGTGCCAGCAGTGGCAGCGGCGGTGGCAGCGGCGAAGTTGACCCCAACATTGAAGAGTTCTTCCGCCGCTTTGGCATTCCCTTGCCCAACCGCCCCGACCGCCGTGGTGCGCCACGTGGCAATGAAGAAGAACCGCAACAGCGCGGTGTGGGCTCGGGCTTCATCCTCAGCGCCGACGGCTTCATCATGACCAACGCCCACGTGGTGGACGGCGCCGATGAAGTCATCGTCACGCTCACCGACAAGCGCGAACTCAAGGCACGCATCATCGGCGCCGACAAGCGCACCGACGTGGCCGTGGTCAAGGTCGACGCCACCGGCCTTCCCTTCGTGAAGATCGGCGATGTCAACCGCTTGAAGGTGGGCGAATGGGTGATGGCCATAGGCTCGCCCTTTGGCCTGGACAACACCGTCACCGCCGGCATCGTCAGCGCCAAGCAGCGCGACACGGGCGACTACCTGCCACTGATCCAGACCGACGTGGCCATCAACCCTGGCAACAGCGGCGGCCCGCTCATCAACTTGCGCGGCGAAGTGGTGGGCATCAACTCGCAGATCTACAGCCGCTCGGGCGGCTTCATGGGCATCAGCTTTGCCATTCCCATCGACGAAGCCATTCGTGTCTCAGAGCAACTGCGCAGCAACGGCCGCGTGGTGCGTGGCCGCATCGGCGTGCAGATCGGGCCTGTCACCAAAGAAGTGGCTGAATCGCTGGGCCTGGGCGCGCCACGTGGTGCGCTGGTGACGGGTGTTGAGAAGGACCAGCCTGCAGACAAGGCCGGCATTGAAGCCGGCGACATCATCACCAAGGTCGACGGCAAGATGGTCGACAAGTCGGGCGACTTGCCGCGCATCGTCGGCAGTTTGAAGCCGGGCGCCAAAGCCACGGTGCAAATCTTCAGGCGTGGCGCCATGCGTGAACTGGCGGTGAGCATCGCTGAGTTCGAAGCCGAGCGGCCCACCCGCCGCGCTGCCGCAGAACCGGGCAGCGCGCCGCAGCCCAGCGCCAAGAGTGCTCTGGGCATCACGGTGTCTGACCTGACCGACGCGCAAAAGCGTGAACTGCGCGTGCGCGGTGGTGTGCGTGTGGACGCCGTGGACGGCGCCGCCGCACGCGCCGGTGTGCGTGAAGGCGATGTCATCCTGGCCGTGGACAACGCCGACGTGACTGACAGCAAACAGTTCGCCGCTGCCACCGCCAAGGCCGACAAGTCCAGAGCGGTGACGGTGCTGGTGCGCCGAGGTGAATGGGTCAACTACTTGGTCATCAAGCCCGGTCGCTGAAACGGCGGGTTGGGCGCCCAAGGTCAAGCTCAAGCCAGTTTCAAGCCCCGGCAGCAAGTTGAGTCAGCTGCCGGGTCTTTTCGCATTGTGGGATTTTTGGGCACTCCAGTTGTTCCCGGTCGGCGGCCCTTGCCGGCCCGACAAGCCGCGTAAGTTAGTGACCTTTCACTTCAAACCAGCGCCACCGGCGATTAGTGCCCTGGCCGACTAGAATCGATGAATTGAAGCCTGCCTTTACCCCTGAACTGTGGCAAGAGTGAAGCCGCGAGCGCGATGTCTGCGGGGGCTTTCCAGGATGTTGATAATCTGTGCATAACTTTCCCCTGTCAGATCGCTGCAACGGCCGGAAATCAAGCAATGACGCGGGTTCCCAGCCGGTTCTTTTGACTACAATGAACTCCCAACAAGCAGTTGCCAAACGTTCTGTTGGAAGGCGCGTCAGCCATTTAGACGCGCCTTTTTTTTAGCCGTGTTGTGGCTTTGTGTGGGCCCGCCACGCCAACCAACGCGCACCACTGCTACTCGCTGCATTCAGGCGCGCATTCGCCGCTTCGCAGCACCCCGCGCGGCACCGCCGCGATGCAATAGAGCCCGATGAATCACATCCGCAACTTTTCCATCATTGCCCACATCGACCACGGCAAGAGCACGCTGGCCGACCGCATCATTCAGCGCTGCGGTGGTTTGTCAGACCGCGAGATGGAAGCGCAAGTGCTCGACTCGATGGACATCGAGCGTGAACGTGGCATCACCATCAAGGCCCAGACCGCCGCGCTGAACTACACGGCGCGTGACGGCAAGGTCTACAACCTCAACCTCATCGACACGCCGGGGCATGTCGACTTCTCTTACGAAGTCAGCCGTTCGCTGTCGGCCTGCGAAGGCGCGCTGCTGGTGGTGGACGCTTCGCAAGGTGTTGAAGCGCAGACGGTGGCCAACTGCTACACGGCGCTTGAACTTGGCGTGGAAGTGGTGCCGGTGCTCAACAAGATGGACCTGCCCAACGCCGACCCCGAAAACGCCAAGAGCGAGATCGAAGACGTGATTGGCATTGACGCCGACAACGCTATTCCCTGTTCGGCCAAGACCGGCATGGGCCTGGAAGAAATCCTCGAAGCCGTGATCACGCGCATGCCCGCGCCGCGTGGCAACCCTGACGGCCCGCCGCGCGCCATGATCGTCGACAGCTGGTTCGACAACTACGTCGGCGTGGTGATGCTGGTGCGTGTGGTGGACGGCAGCCTGTCCAAGGGCGAGCGCATCCGCATGATGGCCACCAACACCGTCTACGGCAT
>JANNEX010000151.1:0-4734 GCA_031379155.1 Rubrivivax sp. | reverse complement strand
CTGGCGGTGTAGACGGTGCGGCTGGTGATGCGGCCATCCAAATCGCGGCCCAGGGCCACGGTTTCGCCACGGTGGTTGTTGATGCTGCTATGGAAGCCCGCAGCGTCGTAATTGCGGCGCTGCCAACTGCCGTCTGGGTAGGTGGTTTGCAGCAGGCGGTTGCTGGCGTCGTAGGTGTAGGTGGTGGTGCGGCTGCCCACGGTGCGTGCCGTCATGCGCCCGCGCGTATCGAAGCTGCGCGTCACCACAATGCCGTCGGGCCGCAGCACTTGGCCAGGGCGGCCGTGGGCGTCAAAGTTGGAATAGCTGGTGCTTTGGCCCAGCGCGTTGGTGGCGCTGGTGAGGCTGCCGCTGGCGTCGTAGGTGTAGGTGGTGGTGGCGCCACGTGCGTCAGTTTTTGAGGCCACCAGGTTCTGGGCGTTGTAGCTGCGTTGCATCACCGTGCTGGTGACCCCATTGCTGCCCGTTTGGGTGATCTGTGTGACGCGGCCGTAGCCGTCCAGGGTGCGATTGATCGTTACGCCGCCGGCGACGCTTTGCACCGGCACGCGGAAGGTGGGGTGCCAGGTGTGCTGCTGGTTGTAGGCGATGGCCGTCCCGGCCGCACGTGTGGCGCTGAGAACCCGGCCGCGCCCGTCGGCACTGACGGTGCGCACTTCACCCGTGCGGGTGGCAACGCTGGCGACATTGCCGGCGGCGTCGTGGCTCCAAGACCAGTTTGTGGCCGGGCCGTCTGCAGTGGCTGAGGTTTGAAGCGTCTTCAGCACGCGGCGCGGCCCGGCGGTGCCGAAGGTGCGCACACGCTGTGTACCGCGTGAATCGGTGGTGGTGACCTGGTCGCCGTTGTAGACGATGCTGACTGCGTTGGCGCCATTGCCGTAGTGGCCATAGTTGGGCCGGCCGGCACTGTCATAACCCCAGGTCAGGCGCCTGCGGCCGGATTCGTCAATCACGCCCGTCAAGGCGTTGCGGTAAGTGGCGTTTTCGTAGAGGTATTGGCGGACTGAATTGTCGGCAAAACGGATGCTGCTGAGGTTGTTGTAGGCATCGTAGGCGTAGCCCAGCGTGCCGCCGCCTGGCAAGGTGACGGTGGCCACACGGCCTGCTCCGTCATAAGCAAAGTTCAAGCTGCGGCCGAAGGGGTTGGTGACTTGCACCAGGCGCCCGGCACTGTCGCGCTGCAAGGTGGTCCAGCGACCCTTCTCGGCAAAGCTGACCAGGCGGCCGTCACCCGTGTATGTCTCCACCACGTTGCGGTTGTTGATGTACTGCCAGCCGCCGGGGATGTTGGTGAGCGTGCCGCCGGGCATGCTGGTGACCCAGGCGGAGCCGTTGAAGCTGTAGTCCAGCACTGCGCCGTTGGCACGGTGCAGGCGAACTTGGCTGCCAGAGACGGATTGCAAACTGCGGTCGTAATAGTTACGCCAGCCGGTGCCCATGGGCATGAAGCTCCAGGCGGGGAAGGCAGCTAGGTTGCTGTGGTAAACCCTCGAAAAGCGAATTGATGCGGTGCCGCTTGAGACGTAGTCGACTTGAACGTGGCCCTTGTCGGCCAAGCGCAGATCAATCGGGTCGCCGACAGACGTCAAGCTGTTGTCGAATTCGTCTTCACTCCCCCCGCCTCCTCCTCCCCCATCACCACCGTTGCCGTCCGAACCCGAAACATCACCCAGCGCGCCACCGCCGTCGCCCTGCTCGCCGGCCTCGGGGCTTGGAGCTTCTGGAGCGGCGGGCTCTGACTCTGGATTCTTTGTGTCAGGGTCAGGATCCTGATTTTCATTGGCCGCGCCGTCGGGATCCGCAGGCGGTGCCTCTCCTTCTGGATTCTTGTCATCGGGCTGCTTTAGTTTGACTGGTTCTTCGCAGAGTGATGCACCTTCGTTTCCGTCCTGAGACTCTTGCGCCCGAATCGGCAAAGCAACCAGAGCTAGCGAATGCACAAAAACACATTGGCTCAGCAACAGGCAAAGTGCCCGCGAAAAGGTGCGACTTGAACGCTGTTTGAGACGGGGATTACCCCCCCCTGCAATTAACCCTTTGTTGGATCGAAAGTCCATCTTATCTCCCTAATGTCCAACTGTGAAGCTGGATCATGATGGGCGCAGATCGGGTGATGACCGTATTGGTACTAACGCGCAGATTGTGCGTATCCCCCCAGTTTGACCTTTAACTCAAAAGGCAATTCTCAAACTGACTCAATTTCAGTGCTTCTGCGCAAGTGCCACACACTGCGGCAAAGCCGCCACCAACTGATCCACGCGCAGGTGCAAGTCGGCCGCAGCCGCCAGGTGGGCCAGCAGTGCGTCCACCACCACACGCACACGCGGCGCCAGGTATTGGCGGTGCGGGTAGTGCAGCACCACCTCACGGCTGCCAGCGTCATGCAGATCAGCCAACACCAGCTTGAGCCGGCCGCTGCGCAGGTAGGGCAGGGCGTGGTGCAGGGCGGCCTGCACGATGCCCGCGTCGGCCAGCGCCAGCTCAACCAGGCTCTCAGGGTCGCTGGTGACGATCTGTGTGGCGGGCGTGATGTCCAGCGCGCGTTTGCCTTGGCCAAAGCGCCAGTGCGCCAGCTTGCCGTCGGCAAAACGCACGGCGGCCGTGCGGTGGCTGTCCAGGTCTTCCAGCCGCACGGGCACGCCGTATTTGCGCAGGTAAGCCGGGCTGGCAAACAGGGCCACGGGCAGCTTGCACACGCGGCGCGCCACCAGGCTGCTGTCTTGCACCACACCGCCGCGAATGCCGACATCGAACCCCTCGGCCACCAGGTCCACTGGCCGGTTGTCCAGGTCCACTTCGATGTGCAGTGCCGGGTGCGCTGCCGCCAGTGTGGGCAGCAGTGGCAGCACCCAGCGCCGGCCAAAGCCCAGGCCGACAGAGATGCGCACACGCCCGGCCGGGGTGTGCGCGGTTTGCGAGACTTCGGCCACCGCTTCGTCCAGTTCACGCAGCGCGCCGCGTGCGCGTTCCAAGAATCCCGCCCCCTCGGGCGTGAGTGCAATGCGCCGTGTGCTGCGGTTGAACAAGCGCACGCCCAGTTGCGCTTCCAAGCGCGCCAGGTTCTTGCTGACCGCTGCCGGTGTCACGTCCAGGCGCTGTGCGGCGGCGGTCAGGCTGCCGCTGTGCGCGGCTTCGACAAAAGCCAGCAAGCCTTGCAAATTTTTCATTCGCGCATTATCAACAAGAAATCATGAGAAGTTTAACTTTGCATGACTTCCAGTTGAGTGTTGAAAAGCGCAAAGTCTGGCCTACCGAATGCCACCGCTGTGGTGGCAACACACCAGGAAGACACCATGAACCGCATCCTCGTCACCGGCGCCTCAGGCAACATCGGCCGCCCCTTGCTGACCGCCTTGAAGGCGCAAAACGCCAACGTCAAAGCCATGAGCAGCAAGGCTATCGCTGCCGCCACTACTGCTGGCGCCACTGCCAACAGCGTGGCCGGCGACTTTGCCGACCCCACCAGCTTGCAGCTTGCTTTTGCTGGCATCGACACACTCTTTTTGCTGCTGCCTTTGGTGCCGAACAAGCTGGACCTGGCGCGCAACGCCGTGGCGGCTGCCAAGGCCGCAGGCGTCAAGCACATCGTGCGTTCTTCGGGCGCGGGCGCCGATGCCAGCAGCCCCGTGGCGCTGGCGCGTTTGCAAGGCCAGATCGACCAGATGGTGGTGGACAGCGGCCTGGCTTACACCTTCCTGCGGCCGTCCGGTTTCATGCAGAACTGGACTAACTTCTCGGCCAGCCAGATCAAAGGCGGCACCGTCTACGCGCCGCACGGCCAGGGTGCGCAGAGCGTGGTGGACGCACGTGACATCGCCGACGCCGCCCGCAGCCGTGCTGCTCAACCCCGCCGCGCATGCGGGCAGGGCCTACACGCTGACTGGCGCTGAAGCACTGACCGATGCGCAGATGCTGGCCACCATCGCCGGCGCGATTGGCCGCACCGTGAACTACGTGGACGTGCCCGAAGCTGCGGCTGAGCAGGCCATGCAGGGCATGGGCATGCCGGCGGTGATGATCGAATGGTTCATGAGCCTGAACCAAGTCATAAAACGGGGCTGGGCGGCGGGCATCACCGACGACGTGCAAACGCTCACCGGCCACGCGCCGCGCCGCTTTGCGGACTTTGTGGCGCAGAACAAGGCCGCCTGGATGTAGGCCGCGAGTGGGATGTGAGTGGGCTGCGAGTCGGCCAGATTTGACCCCTGGCCTGGGCCAAAATAGCGCCATGAGCACCGTTGCCACCCAATACGTCACCCCCGAGCTGCGCCGCTGGATCATTGAACAGGCCGAGGCCGGCTGCCGTCCGCAAGACGTGGTCGAGGCCATGAAAACCAGCGGCTGGCAAGAAGACGTGGCCATCAAGGCCATGGAGCACACGCTGCGGGAACATCTGGCCACACTGCCGCCCGACGAAGAC
Organism: Rubrivivax sp.; assembly: GCA_031379155.1. Classification (GTDB taxonomy): domain Bacteria; phylum Pseudomonadota; class Gammaproteobacteria; order Burkholderiales; family Burkholderiaceae_C; genus Rubrivivax. Next base: position 314 of record JANNEX010000151.1, on the reverse strand, counting down.
GACCTGCCACCGCCCAATGTGGTGCCTGAACCCACGCTGGGCGGCTCGCCGCTGATGCGCCTGCCTGATGGCCACGAGGTGCGCGTGCTCAGCCTGCTCAAGCACCCGCGTGTCATCGTCTTTGGCGGCCTGTTGAGCGACGCTGAGTGCGATGAACTGATGGCCCTGGCGCAGCCGCGCCTGCTGCGTTCAGAGACCGTGGACAACCACACCGGTGGCAGCGAAGTGAATGCCGCGCGCACCAGCGACGGCATGTTCTTTGAGCGCGGCGAACACGCCGTCATCGCCACGCTGGAGCAGCGCATCGCTGCGCT
>JANNEX010000134.1:0-6657 GCA_031379155.1 Rubrivivax sp. | reverse complement strand
CACGCCGGTGCGCCGCTGGGTTGACCGGTTGGCTTGCGCGCCGTGAATCATGTAGACATCGTGCAGCGACATCTGGCCCGGCTGCAATTCGATATTCACCGCGCTGGCCTCGTCAAAAGCAGCGGCCGTCAGGCGCTGGTTGAGCGTCACATCCGTGCGCTCTTCATGCAGATGCGGGTGCAAGCGCCGCGCCGCGTGTGAACCCGGCACCACACGCAAGCAGCCATTGGCCACCACCGACTCTTCCAGCGCCACCCACACCGTGCAAGTGGCCAGCGGGCGAATCGGCCAGTAGTGGCCGTCTTGATGCCAGGGCGTTTCATAACCCTCGCCGGCCGGTTTGCAAAAGACGTGGCAGCCCCACAGGATGATGTCTTGGCCAATCGCGTCGGCCATCAGTTCCACGATGTCGGAGTCACGCGCCAGCTCTAAAAACTGCGCCACGCCCCGCACACCTTCGCCGTTGTCACCCGCAATGTGGGCCGAGACCAACTTCTCGGGCCGCACACCGGGGTTGAGTTGGATCAACTCGTCCAGCGCCTGCACCATGGCCGCCACTTGCGGCGCAGGCAGTGCAAAACGCGGCACCACCCAGCCCTGCTGGCAGTAGTGCGCCACTTCTTCTGGCAGCAAGCGGGCCATGGCCTGGTGCGCTTTACTTCGACGCCGTGGTGGCCTCAGCCGGGCGGCTCAGCACGTCCAGTGCGGTAATGTCGTGCAGCGTGCGGCGCAGCAGCCGGTCATCCTCACGCTCGTCCACCATCCAGCGCACGGGCAGGCCCACACCGGGCGTGAACCACCACGACAGGTTGACGGTGACACGCACGCGCTCGCCATTGCTGCGCACCGCCGGGCCGCTGAGGTAGGCGTCCAGGCGCAGCGTGTCCATCAAGCCGGCCAGGGTCTGGATGGTCTCTTTGGTGGGGCCGTGCAGCTTGCCATTGAGCGCGGCCTTGGTCAGGCGGCCGTCGGCATTGCGCCACTGCACGGTGCTGCTGACCGCCGTTTCGCTGAGCAGCGGCAGCGCCTTGGCCGCCGTGATGGGCAGCGCGGGCAGCCAGTCCACCCACTGGCCGGTGGCTTCGTCGCTGCCACTCTTCAACTGCCCCATGGCGTCCAGGCGCTGCGCACCGTCGTTGACCCACAAAGAGCCGTCGGCGTCGATGCGGTCAATGCGCCACAGGTAGTCACGCGTGTAGCGGTCGCTGGTCTGATCGAGCACGCGCCAGCGGTAGCGGTCGCCTTCGGCAAAGTGGTTGGCGTTGCGCTTGGGTGTGGCCGTGCGGCGCGCGGTGCCCAGGTCGCCCCAGCGCACGATTTCATCGATGCGTTCTTGCGCCGCCGTGACCCCGGCCTGCCAGTCACGTTCACTGTCTTGCGTCTGGCGCAGCACCTCGTCCATGTTGACGCTGTTCGGTCGCGTGGCCGGTGCGAGCGCAGCGGCGCCGGGGCGGTTGGGTGGCGCCACCAGGTCGACCAGCTTGGCGCGTGCGTCTTTGGCGTGCCGACCCGCTGGAAAGCGGTTCAGGTAGGCGAAGAGTTCAGCGCTGCTGGTGCTGTCCTTCACCGCCGACCACAGCGCGTCGTCGATGGCGCTGGTGGGGTCGGGCATCGCCGGTGCCGGTGCGGCGACCGCTGCACCACCCGCAAGCGCGCCCGGCACGCCCGGGCTGAAATAAAAGTCGCCCACCAAAGAGCTGAATTCCCACGGCGTTTGTTTGCCCGCGCTGTCGCGCAGCACGCCTATGCGCACCTGCTTGAAGACTTCTTCCACCTTGCGCCCGGGGCTTTTCATGGCCGCCAGCAAGTGGCTGGTGTAGAGGCCGTTGCGGCCCGTGCCGTCGCTGGCCACCGAGCCGGGTGCGGTGGAAAAGGCCACCACCGTGCCCACCGGCGCGTCCATCTGCGCCAGGCCCTGTTGGCTGCTGCGAAAGCTGCGCACAAAAGGGTTGTTGCGGCAGGCGTCGAGGATGACGATGTTGGTGCCGTTGCCGGCCGCCTCCATCTTGTCCATCACGGCTTGCGCGTCCAGCGCCTGGTAGGCCAACTCATCTTCGTGTTCGATGTTGGCGCCCACGGGGATGAGGAAGTTGCGGCCCTTGATCTGCATGCCGTGGCCGGCGAAGTAAAACAGGCCCGCCGTGCCGGGGCCACCGTCTTTGAGCTTGACGCCAAATTCGCGCAGCGCGGTCAGCAGTTCGCTCTGGCGCGCGTCCAGCTTCAAGATGACGTTGAAGCCCGCGCTTTGCAGCGCTGCGGCCATGGCCTTGGCGTCGTTCACCGGGTTGAGCAGCGGGCCGTTGGCGTAAGCGTTGTTGCCCACCACCAGGGCCACGCGGCGGCCGGCATCGGCCTGCGCCCAGGCGGGCGTGGCCAGGCTCAGCAGGGCCAGCCAAGCGGCGGCAAGCAAGGTGCGGTGAAGTCTGTTTGCGGCTCGCATGGCCCGCTCCGAACAACAACAAAGTGTGTGCTTTGTATCCTACCGATGGACGCGCAGGACGTGACACCACGCTATCCCGCGAACGGCGGAGGCTTGCGCACAATCCCCGCCGACATGAACCCACTCCTCAAACCCACACCCGAACGCTGGCGGCTTGATGCCGGTGACGCCGCCACCGCCACTCTGACCATCCCGGCCGACGCCGTGCGTGAGCGGCGCTTCGAGATCGCCTGCGCCGTCACCGTGGGCGTGTCCCAAGGCAGCGCCAGTGCCTGGCTGCAGATGACCGTGCTGGCCAATGGCACGCAGCAGTGGAAGCGCAAAGCGCCTGCCCACAACCCCGGCGCCTGGGACGGCCTGGACTACCGCTTTGCGCGCAGCGTAGCGGTGGGCCAGGCGCTGCGCATCACGGTGCAGGTGGCAGGTGCGGGGGTGCGGCGGCGCACGCTGGTGATTGAGGCCGAAGAGACTTGATCACCCCGTGAGCGCCTTATTGGCCTGTCGCGTGCCGCAGGCGCGGCCGATGGCCAGCAAGGCACGCCGGTTCAGGCTGCGCAAAAAGCTGCCGCGCCGCCCCGCTTGCGAGGCATCCGAAACGAACTGGCGCCCACACCACAATGCCCCATGTCAGACGAAAACCAGACGGTGGTGCCAGCGTCCTTCATCGCCCTTTACCTGAGCCCAGGCCGCAGCAAACCCAGCGCGCCGCGCGAAGAAATCGCGGCACGGCATGAATTCTGTGAAGACCTGGCCAACCTGCTGACCGAGCAGGCCTTGAACAAAAAGTGGGAGCTGGGCGTCACCGAGGCTGATGTGCTTGAGCGCATGTTGCGCGGGCTGCGTGAGCCGCCCTTGCTGGTCAGCGATGCACAGGCCGTGTGGGTCACCACACGGCTGGCTGAACTGCTGGGCTGGCCGGCTCTGACGGCTTGAACCGGCTCAGTGCCTTTCCCAACGCCCCGGCGCCGCGCGCCAGCCGTGGCCGTGGGGGTGCCAGGCATAGGGTGCCCAGCGCCAACCCGGACGGTAGGCCTCCCAGCGACCACCCACCCACACATGGCGGCCACCCAGCCAGCCCCAGTAGCCGCCAATCCAGAAGAAGCCCGGGCCGGGGGCGGCGATGATCACGTCCACCTGGGGCGCGGGTGGTGCTTGGGTGATGACCTCACCTTCACCGCCAGGTGGGCCGGATGGGCCGTAGGGCTGCTGCGGCGGGGGATAGCCGCCTTGGCTGGGGTAGCGGCCGGCAGGCACCACGATGCAAGCGCTCAGCGCGGCGGTGGCGCCCAGCACCAGGGCCAAGCCCAGACGGCGCCGCTCGGGTGACAGGGGTGAGGTGGCATGGGTGGCGTGAGGCATGGACAACTCCTGAAGCAGTGTGCCGCAGCCTAACGGCGCGGCGCCGTCTTGCGCTGACGCCGCGCCGCGCCTTTACACAGGTTCACGCTGGCTGACCCGCATTGCCGGGGGCCGCAGCAGCCGTTAGCCTCGCCAGCCCCGATGTCGAGGACGGTGAAGGACATGGCCATGAAAAGAATCGTCTGGGCTTTGCTGTCGGGCGTTTTTGCTTTGCTGGCCTACCTGGCTGCATGGCCGGTGCCGATTGAACCCGTGGCCTGGGCCGCACCATCGCCACCGGGTTACAGCGGCGCCCACGCCGCCAACCAAAAGCTCGCCGGCCTGACGCTGATCCCGCTGGGCGAGGAAGCCGGCCCCGAACACGTGGCGCTGGGCCGCGACGGCAAGCTCTACGCTGCGGTGGCCAGTGGCCGCATCCTGCGCATGAACCCCGACGGCAGCGGCCAGGAAGTCTTTGCCACCACTGGCGGGCGTGTGCTGGGTTTTGACTTTGACGCCGCAGGCCGCTTGATTGCCGCCGACGCGATCAAGGGCCTGCTGGCCATCGACACCGACCGCAAGGTCACCGTGCTGGCCGACAAAGTCAGCGGCGACCCGATTCGCTACGCCGACGCCGTGGTGGTGGCCCGCAGCGGCAAGATCTACTTCAGCGACGCGTCGGGCCGCTTTGCGCCGGCGCAGTGGGGTGGCAGTTATGAAGCGGCGCTGCTCGACATCATCGAGCAGCGCTGCACCGGCCGCATCCTGGAACACGACCCGGCCACGCAAGCCACGCGCGTCGTGCTGCAAGGCCTGTGTTTTGCCAACGGCGTGGCGCTGAGTCAGGACGAGCAACATCTGTTTGTGGCTGAAACCGGCAACTACCGCGTCTGGAAGGTGGCGCTCAGCGCACAGGCCTTGGATGTGCGCACACCTTCGACGTTAGCCACCCTGCTTTTCGACAACCTGCCCGGCTACCCCGACAACCTGATGCGTGGCCAGGACGGCCGCATCTGGCTGGGCTTTTCCGGCCCTCGCAGCCCCAAGGTCGATGAGATGGCCGGCAAGCCCTGGCTGCGCGCCGTGACGCTGCGCCTGCCGCGGGTGCTGTGGCCCGTGCCCAAGCCCTACGGCCACGTCATGGCCTTTGATGAAAGCGGCCGTGTGCTGGCTGACTTGCAAGACCCCAGCGGCGCCTACCCGCAGACCACGGGCGTCACCGAAACCGCGGAGCGCCTCTACATCCAGAACCTGCACCTCAAAGTACTGGGCTGGAAGCCCCGCTGATCTCAGCCAAACCCGCCCAAGGCATGGTGATAATGATTCGATGAAGTTCTTTTACTGGGCGATGGGCGTGGCCATCATCGGCACCCTGGTGCCTTCGGTGTTTTACCTGGTGCTTTACGCCACCACCGGTGAGCCCGAATGTGCGCGCCGTGCGCGTGCGTTTTGGAACGTCTCGCGCGTCTTCACGCTGTTTGGCTTCAACCTGCTGATCTGGGGCCACGTGGTGGTGGGGCTGTGGGGCATCTGGTTCAAGTAGCACAGCCAACCCACTGAATCAATCCGACGGCCAGGCCAGCGCCTTGGGCCAGGTCATGGGCTCGGCAGGCGGCGCGTCAGCTTTTTCCACGCCCCGCCACCAGGGCGTGACGCTGTCGACCTGCGCCGGCTCTATCGCCTGGCCCAGTTGTGGCATCACCAGCTGCGCACCTTGCCGGGGCGCCAAAGTCAGCAGCGTTTCTGCAGGTTCGTCCCAGGCGTGCATGGCCAGGCTGAAGGTGCCCCAGTGCACGGGCAAGAAGGCGCCGCCGCCCAGCAGTTGCAAGGCTTTGAGCGCATTCGCCGGCCCCAGGTGGATGTCGCCCCAGGCGGGGTGAAAGGCACCCACTTCCAGCATCACCAGATCGAAGGGCCCCAGCCTATCGCGAATCAGCGTGTACTGCTCGGTCAGGCCCGTGTCGCCGCTGAAAAACACCTTGTGATCGGGCCCGCGAATGGCCAGCGACGACCACAGCGTGGCGTTGCGATCTTTCAATCCCCGCCCCGAAAAATGCTGCGACGGCGCGGCCGTGATCTCCACGCCCGTGCCCGGCAGGCGGTGGCTTTGCCACCAGTCCAGTTCGGTGATGCGTTGGGGCTCCACGCCCCAGGCTTGCAAGTGCGCGCCCACGCCCAGGCTGGTGACAAAGGGCACGCTGGTCTTGGCTAACGCCTTAATGGTGGGGTGGCATAGATGGTCGTAGTGGTCGTGTGAGACCAGCACCGCGTCAATCGGCGGCAAGTGCTTCAAGGCCACGGGCATGGGCTGAAAACGCTTGGGGCCGGCCAGTTGTGAAGGTGATGCGCGTTGGCCCCACACCGGGTCGGTCAGCACACGGGCGCCGTCAATCTCCACCAGCACCGTGCTGTGCCCCAGCCAGGTGGCGCGCAGGCCGCTTTGCGGTGGTTTGAGCCAGGTGGCGCGCGGGTCCAACACGGGCAGCGGCGCCGTGGGCACACGGCGCGTGCCACCGCACAAGAAGTCGCCCAGCGATGGCATCTTGGCGCTCGGGTCGCGCAGCCCCGCAGGAATGGGGAACTGGTTTTTGAAGCCTTCACCGGCCCACAGCGCGCTGGCGCGCATGCGCTCCAGTCGCTCACCCTTGGCGCGTTCACCCATCGATTTCATGCCGGCTCCTTGGCCTTGAGTTGCTGTGCCCACTGTTGCACCACCGCGCTCAGCACGTCCAGCGGCACCGAGCCAGTTTTCAGCACCACGTCATGAAAAGCCGGCAACGAAAACTTGGCGCCCAGCGTGGCCTGGGCTTGCTCGCGCAGAGCCAGCAGGTGCAGCATGCCCACCATGTAGGCGGTGGCCTGGCCGGGGTTGCTGACAT
>JANNEX010000096.1:0-4907 GCA_031379155.1 Rubrivivax sp. | reverse complement strand
CATTGCGCGACAACTGCAAACCGGCTTCGCGGCGCAGCAAGTCGGCCAGCGAATCGGCGCGCGTGACGCGTATGGTTTGCGCGTCGATGACGGCCACGTCGGCGACCAAGCCTTCGGGCGCCAGGGCCTCGCGTGAGCCGGTGATGACCACCGTGTCTGCGATCGCGGCAGCCGCTGCCAGACCCGAAAAGAGCACAAACCCAAGCGCACGTCTTGCGCCACGAAGAGAAAGAATGGAATTCAAAAAAAGCCTCCAGCCGCACACCCCGTGCGGGCCCGTGTTGCAACACTGGCTTTGAGGCAGATCAAGCGCTGGTGACGGCGGCGCCACGCATGGCCCACGCCCACCCCGCCGCTGCCCACCGCAACGCCAGCTAACCCATTGCACCTGGCCGGTATCCGGGCTCGCGAGTGCTGGCGGTGTTTTCACCACGCCAGGGGCGGCTGCGCCTTCCCAGCCCGTGTTGCGGGGCCAGTGGCTTGTCGAGCAGCACGCTCCTCGCTGACCGTTGCGGGGGCAGCATCGGCTTTGCATGGGCCACTACAGCCAACCCACGCGCACCGATTTCCCGTTTAACCCACGACCCTGAACAAGGCCGCAGGCACCGGGTGCAAGCGCCGTGATGTTAGCGCAGCAAGTTGGCTGGCCTTTGCCTTCAGCCCTTGCGTTCAGCCGTTGCGGGCTGGGCTCGGCAAGGTCACCGTGAAGACGCTGCCCTGCCCGGCAGCGCTGCCGGCTGCAATCTCGCCATCCATCTGTTCGACGATGAGTTTGCACAGCGCCAGGCCAATGCCGGTGCCTTCAATGCCGCTGCTTTCACGGCCCAGCCGGTTGAAGGGCTCGAACAGGCCCGGCAGCCGTTCAGGCGGCAGGCCCAGGCCGGTGTCTTGCACGGTGATGCGCACCTGACCGTCTTCCAGGGCCTGGCCGCGGACATCGACATAACCGCCAATGTGGTTGTACTTGATGGCGTTGGAGATGAGGTTGAGCAGCAGTTGTTTGAACCGCTTTCTGTCGGCCCACACGTTCACCGGGTGGCTGCCGTCGTGCCAGCGCAGCGTGACTTCGCGGCCCTGGGCTTGCGGCGCCGTCATGACCAGGCATTCATGCACCACCTCAGCCAGCGGCACTGGGGCAAACACCAAATGCGATTGGCGCGCTTCGATCTTGGCCAGGTCCAGCACGTCGTCCACCAGCGCCAGCAAATGCCAGCCTGCGGCCTGGATGTGGCCCACCCGGGCCCGCTGCGCCGTCGTCAGCGGCTCTTCATGGTCCAGCGCCATCAATTGCGAAAAGCCCAGCACGGCGTTGAGCGGTGTGCGCAGCTCATGGCTCATGCGCGAAAGGAAATCGGTCTTCGCGGCATTCGCCTGTTCAGCCAAAGCGCGGGCCTGCAAGGCGCTTTCGGCCAGGCGGCGTTCAGTGGTGTCAAAGCACACGCCCACGCGGCGCACAACACGGCCTTGGGCGTCACGTTCGATGCGGCCGCGTGAGCGCAGCCAGCGTTCGGTGCCAGCCTTGCCCAGCACGCGAAATTCGATGTCAATGCTGTGGCCTTCGGCGGCGTCCCACTCTGCCATGGCACGTTCGCGGTCGGCCGGGTGCAGCAGCGCCACGTAGGCCTCGCGCCCCGGCGTGGTGGCGTCGGCGGCCAGGCCGAAGTGCTGTTTGGTGATGGCGTCCCAGTGCACTTCGCCGCTCAACTCGTTGTGGTCCCAGATGCCCACGCCGCTGGCTTCGGTGGCCATTTTCAGGCGGTCCAACAGCTCGGCCATGCGGCGGTCTTGCTGGCGCATTTCCGTAAGGTCCACCACCGCAAAGTAGGTGCGCGCGGCGCGGCCTGCGGCGTCGCGCAGTTTTACTGCGCGCGTCATCAGTGTGCGCGGCTCACCCTGGCTACCCGCGTTGATGTCGAACTCGACCTCACGCACTGCGCCGGGCGCGATGGGCAGCGCCAACACTTTGCGCACACGCGCTCGGTCACGGTCACAGATGCGCTGCACCACGTCTGACTGGCGCGGTGTGGGCGCCAGTGGGTCGAGGCCAAACAAACGCTTGAGCTGCGGACTCCAGACGCCTTGCTCGCCATCGCTTTCGCGGTAGCCAAAGCCAAAGCCGACCTGGGTGGCGGCAATGTCGAGCAGCTGTGCCGTCTCGTGAGCCGCTTCTTCAGCGCGGCGGCGCTCAGTGATGTCCAGCGTGATGCCCAACACGCGGCGCTTGCCGCCAAAGGCAAACGCTGCGCGGCTGTGCAGCCAGCGTATCTCGCCGTTGCCCGCGCGGCGGATGCGGTAGTCCATCTCATAGGTGCGGCCGGTGGCGGCAAAATCGACGCCGCGCTGGGCCACGCGCTCGCGGTCGTCGGGGTGCAAGAATTCGTCGCGCCAGCGTTGCCGCGTGGGCGCCGGGGCACCACTGGGCAAGCCGTACATGGCCAACGTCAGGTCGCTCCAGACCTCGTCGCCAGTGACCATGTCCAGCTCCCACACACCGACACCGGCAGCGGCCACGGCGTACTCCAGCGGGTCGCTGCGTTCGTGCGCCACGGCGGCCTGCGCGGCAGCCGCCGCTTGCAGCGTGCCGCATAAAACACCCGGGCCCAGAGGCTGCGGCCTGAACTGCGCCAGGCAATGCAAGTCTTGCTCATGACCGCCTGGCAGGTGCAATGCAAATCGAAGGTCAAGGCCTGTGCGCTGTTCAATCGCCGCGTGCAGCGCACGACCGACACGGCCACAGTCTGCCTCGGTCAGCAAGGCCAGCGCCGCAGCCAGGCTGGGCTGCGGCGCGCCAGGGTCCAGCCCATGCAGCCTGAAGGTCTGCGGCGTCCAGTGCAGGCCCTGGGTTTGGCCGTCAAATGCCCACCCGCCAATTCCGCTCAGGGCCTCGGCTTGCAGGCAAAGTTCGGCATCGGTCATGGCCGGTCAACACCATCCTTGCGTCTGGGGCAGGCAGTCTAGCGCCACTGTTACGACTTTCGCAGCAGGGCTTGCGCGGGGGTGTCAGCGCGGGTCTGTGGCGGGTCTGTGGCCTGGCGGGCGCAGGCCCGCCGATATACTCACGCTTTACCACCACAGCCCATGCGCGAGAGCCGCTGGTGCTGCATGAAATGACAAAGTTTGTGTTTGTGACCGGCGGTGTGGTGTCCTCTTTGGGCAAGGGCATTGCGGCGGCGTCTTTGGCCGCCATCCTCGAGTCGCGTGGCCTCAAGGTCACCCTCATCAAGCTCGACCCCTACCTCAACGTCGACCCGGGCACCATGAGCCCCTTCCAGCACGGTGAAGTCTTCGTCACCGACGATGGTGCCGAGACCGACCTGGACCTGGGCCACTACGAGCGTTTCATCACCACCAAGATGAAGCGCAGCAACAACTTCACCACCGGCCAGATCTACAAAAGCGTGCTCGAAAAAGAGCGCCGGGGCGACTATCTGGGCAAGACGGTGCAGGTCATTCCGCATGTCACCGGCGAGATCCAGGAATTCATCCAGCGCGGCGCCGTGGACGTGGACGTGGCCATCGTGGAAATTGGCGGCACCGTGGGCGACATTGAAAGCCTGCCCTTCCTGGAAGCCGTGCGCCAGATGAGCCTGAAAATGGGCCCGTCCAACTGCGCTTTTGTGCACCTGACCTATGTGCCGTGGATTGCGGCGGCCGGTGAACTCAAGACCAAGCCGACCCAGCACACGGTGCAAAAGATGCGCGAAATCGGCATCCAGCCCGACGTGCTGCTGTGCCGCGCCGACCGCGCCGTGCCACAAGACGAGCGCGACAAGATCAGCCTGTTCACGAATGTGCAGCCACACGGCGTGATCAGCATGTGGGACGTGGACACCATCTACAAAGTGCCGCGCCTGCTGCACGAGCAGGGCCTGGACGAGTTGATCTGCATGAAGCTGCAACTGCTGACCAAGCCGGCGGATTTGAAGCGCTGGGACTCGCTGGTGTACGAGGTGGAGCACCCGGCATCGAGCGTGAAGATCGCCATGTGCGGCAAGTACACCGACTTGTCGGACAGCTACAAGTCGCTGAATGAAGCGCTGCGCCATGCCGGCATTCACAACCACGCCAAGGTCGACATCGAATACGTCGACTCGGAAACCTTGACGACTGAAAATGCCGCCCAATTGGCGCGTTATGACGCCATTCTGGTGCCGGGCGGTTTTGGCAAACGTGGCATTGAAGGCAAGATCATCGCTGCGCAGTACGCGCGTGAACACCGCGTGCCCTATCTGGGCATCTGCCTGGGCATGCAAGTGGCGACGATTGAGTACGCGCGCCACGTGGCCGGCCTGGCGGGCGCCAACAGCACCGAATTTGAGCCCACCAGCCCGCACCCGGTGATTGCGCTGATTGAAGAATGGAAAGACCGCGACGGCAGCATCCAAAAGCGCAGTGCCAGCTCTGACCTGGGCGGCACCATGCGCCTGGGCGCACAAAGCTCTGACGTCAAGGCAGGCACGCTGGCACACCAGATTTACGGGCCGGTGGTGACAGAACGCCACCGCCACCGCTTTGAGGCCAACGTCAACTACCTGGACCAGTTGCAGGCGGCGGGGCTGGTCATCAGCGCGCTGACGCAAAACGAAAAGCTCACCGAGATTGTTGAGTTGCCGCACGACAAACACCCCTGGTTCATGGGTGTGCAGTTCCACCCCGAATTCAAGAGCACGCCCTGGGGCGGACACCCTCTGTTCACCAGTTATGTCAAGGCTGCGCTGGAGCAGCATGCGCGCCGTGAAGCACCTATCAAGGTGGCGGCATGAGCAGCGAGGGTTTCCCGAGCGCGAATTCCCGCTTGGCGGGACCGAGTGCCGCGGCTCCAAGTCCGCCTGCGCGGACTTGGACGGCACGAGGGCCGGGCGCCTCTGGCGACCGGCGGGCCGCAGGCCCTAGGGTGCCGATATGAA
>JANNEX010000089.1:0-12349 GCA_031379155.1 Rubrivivax sp. | reverse complement strand
TAAAGGCGGCGCTACACTTTCAGCCGGCATGACCCGCATCTCAGACCGCACCGTGGTGTTCGCCGACTTGCGCGGCAGCACGGCGCTGTTTGAGACCCTGGGCAACGCCGAGGCCACTTCAGTCGTCACCCACTGCGTCAACGCGCTGGGTGGCGCCGTCACCAGCTACGAAGGCCACGTCGTCAAGACCCTGGGCGACGGCCTCATGGCGGTGTTTGACGACGCCCTGCCCGCCGTGCAAGCGGCCATGCTCATGCACGAGGTGCTCGACGGCATGGTCTCGCGCGGCAGCGAACGTGGCGCTTCAGCCGGCCTGCGTGCCTTGCGCCTGCAAGTGGGCCTGGCTCGTGGCGAAGTGGTGGAGATGGCGGGTGACTGTTTTGGCGATGCCGTCAACGTCGCCGCACGCTTGATTGACCACGCGGGCGACAACGAAACCTTGCTCACCCTGGAAGTGCTGCAAGGCCTGCCGCTGGAATTGCGTTCGCGCTTTCGCAGCCTGGACCGCCTGGTGCTTCGCGGCCGTGCCGAACCCGTGCAAGTGCATGTCATGGGCGGCCGGCGCGGTGCCTCGTCGGACATGGCCGCGACGCAGTTTGGTGACGTGGGCATGGTGGCCGAACCCGACGGCCTGCGCCTGGTGTGGGCCGGCCTGCACCGTGTGTTTGCCAGCCAGCAAACGCCCGTGGTGCTGGGCCGCAGCCCACAAGCCACTTTCTGTGTCGACGACGGCCGTGTCTCGCGCTCACACGCCCGTGTCGACTGGCACAGCGGCAGCTTTCAGATCAGCGACCTCAGCTACAACGGTACCTACGTGCGCTTCAACGACGGCGAAATCGTCAGCTTGCGCCGCGGCAGTTGCACCTTGCACGGCAGCGGCACCATAGGCCTGGGCGGCACACCGACTGACCCCGGTTCGGCCTGCGTCAGTTTTGATGTGCTGCGCTTTGCCGACACGCAGCCCCAGGTTCCGCTGGAATTGCGCTAAGGGCACACACAAAGTGCGCGTGCTGTACATCGACGACGACCGCATCAACACCTTGCTGTTTGTCGAGACCTGCCGCTTTGCCACCAACGTGGACATTGAAACCGCCGCCACTGGCGCCGAGGCGCTTGAAGCGGCCGCGCGCTGGCGGCCCGACATGCTGGTCATAGACCTGCACCTGCCCGACACCAACGGCTACGAGTTGCTGCCCGCCCTGCGCAAGCTGCTGGACGCGCCCGGCGTGCCGGCCTACCTGTGCACGGCCGATGAAGCCGCGCTGGTGGAACTGCCTGCACGCCAAGCCGGTTTTCACAGCTGCTGGACCAAGCCGGTGGACCTGGAACTGGTGCTGCGCGAAATCGCGCGCTGCGCGGCGCTGTCTGCACAGCCATGAGCGCACAGTCTTGAGCGCACGGCCATAGGCGCCCAGCAATGAGCTTTCGCGCCGAGCCGCCCTTCGCCCATGGCCGCTCGCCGCGCACCGCCGTGCTGCTGGTCAACCTGGGCACCCCCGATGCAGCCACGGCCAGCGCACTGCGCCGCTACCTGGCTGAGTTTTTGAGCGACCCGCGCGTGGTGGAAATTCCGCGCGCGCTGTGGTGGCTGATCTTGCACGGCATCATCCTGCGCACACGACCCAAACGTTCTGCCGTCAAGTACGCCAGCGTGTGGATGCCAGAAGGCTCACCGCTGGCGGTGTGGTCGCAGCGCCAGGCCGACGCGGTGGCGGCGCAACTTGCATCACGTGGCCACAGCGTCAGCGTGCGCTTGGCCATGCGCTACGGCAATCCCTCTTTGCCCTCGACCCTGGACGCCCTGCGCGCCGAGGGTGCCACGCGTGTGCTGGTGCTGCCGCTGTACCCGCAGTACGCGGCGGCCACCACGGCCAGCGTGGTCGACAAAGTGATGCAGTGGGCCGCACGTTCGCGCCGCCTGCCAGAACTGCGCTTCGTGGCCGAGTACCACGACGACCCCGGCTACATCACCGCGCTGGCTCAAGGTGCACGCGCCCACTGGGCCGAACACGGTCGCGGCGACAAGCTGCTGCTCAGCTTTCACGGTGTGCCCGAACGCAGCCTGCATTTGGGTGACCCCTATCACTGCCAATGCCACAAGACAGCGCGCCTACTTGCGGCAGAACTGGGCCTCAAGGCCGATGAAGTCGTGGTCACTTTTCAAAGCCGCTTTGGCAAAGCCCAGTGGTTGCAGCCCTACACCGAAGCCACCTTGCGCTCACTGGCAGCGTCAGGCCTCAAACGGATTGACGTGATGTGCCCCGGCTTTGTCGCTGACTGCCTTGAAACGCTGGAAGAAATCAATCAGGAAGCGCGTGAAGCCTTCCTGACCGCTGGTGGCCAGCAGTTCAGCTACGTAGCCTGCCTGAACGACTCGGTGCCCTGGATAGAGGCGCTGAGCACACTGACTGAGCGCCACCTGGCGGGCTGGGACACGCGCAGCGCGCCCAACACGGCCATGCTGGCCGCGCAGCGAAAAAACGCGCTGGCCATGGGCGCCAAAGACTGAGGCTGGGCTTCAGCCGCTCTTCTTGCGCAGCTTCATCAACTGCGGCAAGAGCAGGATGGCCACCACGATGGCCAGCAGCACCGCCGACATGGGCCGCTGCACAAACACCCCCCAATGCCCTTCGCCGATGGACAGTGCATTGCGCATTTGCGCCTCGGCCAAGGGGCCCAGGATCATGCCCACAATGACCGGTGCGGTGGGGAAGTCAAAGCGCCGCATCACGACACCGATGAGGCCAATGCCCAGCATCAAGAAGAGGTCGAAAGAACTCTGGCGCATGCCGTACACGCCAATGGTGGCGAAGATCAGGATGCCCGCATAGAGCTGCGGCCGAGGAATCTTCAGCAGCTTGACCCACATGCCCACCAGCGGCAGGTTCAGCACCAGCAGCATGACGTTGCCGATGTAGAGGCTGGCAATCAAAGCCCACACCAGCGTGCTGCTGGTCTGAAAAAGTTGCGGCCCGGCGTTGATGCCGTAGTTTTGCAAAGCGCTGAGCAAAATGGCGGCGGTCACTGAAGTCGGAATGCCCAGCGTCAGCAGCGGCACCAAGGTCGCCGTCACCGCCGCGTTGTTGGCCGCTTCGGGCCCGGCCACACCTTCAATCGCGCCCGTGGTGCCGAACTCTTCTTTGTGTTTGGAGAGCTTGCGCTCCACGCCATAACTCAGAAAGGTCGGGATCTCTGAGCCACCGGCCGGGATGGTGCCGAAGGGAAAGCCGATGGCAGTGCCACGCAGCCAGGCCGGCCACGAGCGTTTCCACTCCGCGCGCGTCATGTGCACGCTGCCCATCTTGTTGAGCTGCTGCTCGCTCTTGCCCTCGTACAGCGCGGTGTACAGGCATTCACCCACCGCAAACAGACCCACCGCCACTAACACCACTTCTATGCCGTCCATGAACTCGGGCACGCCGCCGGTGTAGCGCACCTGGCCGGTGATCTGGTCCAGCCCCACCAGGCCCACGGCCAGGCCGATGAACAGCGCCGTCAAGCCGCGCAGCGTGCTTTTGCCCAATACCGCGCTGACCGTGGTGAAAGCCAACAACATGAGCATGAAGTACTCGGGCGGCCCCAGCAGCACGGCGTAGTTGGCCACCAGCGGCGCAAACAAAGTCACCAGCACAGTGGCAATGGTGCCGGCGACAAAACTGCCGATAGCCGAAGTGGCCAGCGCGGCGCCAGCGCGGCCGTTCTTGGCCATCTTGAAGCCTTCCAGGGCCGTCACCATGGTGCCGGTTTCGCCGGGTGTGTTGAGCAGTATCGAGGTCGTGCTGCCGCCGTACATGGCGCCGTAATAGATGCCGGCAAAAAAGATCATGCTCGCCGTGGGCTCCACCTGCGAGGTGATGGGCAGCAGCATGGCCACCGTCACCGCCGGCCCCAGGCCCGGCAGCACGCCGATGCCCGTGCCGATGGCGCAGCCCACAAAGGCCCACAACAAATTGATGGGCGTGCCCGCCGTGGCAAAACCGCCCAGAAGCTGGTTCCAGATGTCCATGGTGACCTTCCTTTTTGACGCTCAGATCCAGCCGCTGCCGGTCAAGCCCGGCAGGTGGATGGCCAGCACTTTCGTGAACAGCCAATAGGCCGGCGCGGCAATCAAAAAGCCGGTGACAAAGTCCATCACCAGTCCGCGTGTGCCGCCGTGGGACTTGCCTTCAGCGGCGCGCAGGCCGCGCACCGCGAGCATGAAACACAGCGTGCAGCTCAAGATGAAACCGATGACGGTGATGAGCGCAGCGTTCGCCGCCACGCCCGCTGCCACCCAGGCCACCGCGTGCCAGTCGCCGCTGTCGGCGCCGGTGGGTGTTTCCATGTCGCGCCAACCGCCGCTGCGCGCGTGGGCAATCAACCAAGCGCCGCACAGCATCAGCACTAGCGCCACCACCCAGGGCAGAAAATTGGGGCCGACGCCGGCATATCCCGCCGCAGATGGGATTGTCCAAGCGCCTGCTGCCATCAAGCCGCCCACGATCAGCGCGCCCGCGCCAATCCAGGTCTGGTGCCGCTGTGCGGCCGCGATGTCTGCCATGGGTTGTCTCCTCAGTGAAATCAAAAGCGGGGGCTCTGAGCCCCCGCTGTGTTGAATCTTTGGCTGGCTGTTCTGACCTTAGAGCATGCCGGCCTTGACCATGGTCGCGCGCAGGCTGGCGAACTCACGGTCGACGAAGTCTTCAAACTCCTTGCCGGTTTGCAGCGACGCCGTCCAGTTGTTCTTTTCCAGCGCCTCGCTCCAGGCCTTGCTCTTGGTGGCCTTGACGATCATCTCAATCAGCGCCTTGCGCTGCTCGGCCGTGATGCCAGGCGCGCCATACACACCGCGCCAGTTGCCAATCTCGACATTGAAGCCCTGCTCCTTCATGGTCGGGATGTTGATGCCCTTCAAGCGCGCCGCCGCCGTCACCGCAATGGCGCGCATCTTGCCGCTGTCAATGTACTGCTGGAACTCGCTGTAGCCGCTGCCGCCGACGCTGACGTTGCCGCCCAAAATAGCCGCTGTGGCTTCACCGCCGCCACGGAAGGGCACGTAGTTGATCTTGGCCGCGTCCACGCCCACTTCACGCGCCAGCATGGCTGCTGCGATGTGTTCAGTCGAGCCGCGCGAACCACCGCCCCACTTCACGCTGCCGGGGTCTTTCTTGAGCTGCTCGACCACGTCTTTCATGCTCTTGAAGGGCGATTCGGCCGGCACCACGAAGACGTTGTATTCGCTCGTCAAGCGCGCCAGCGGCGTGGCTTGGGTCAGCGTCACCGGCTGCTTGCCGGTGATGATGCCGCCCACCATCACCGCGCCCATCACCATCATGGCGTTGGCGTCGCCCTTGGACGCGTTGAGAAACTGCGCCAGGCCAATCGCACCCGCAGCGCCACCTTTGTTCTCAAAGGTCACGGCGGCTGCCACGCCCGCGTCTTGCAGCGCTTTGCCCAGCGCACGGCCGGTGGTGTCCCAGCCGCCGCCTGGGTTGGCCGGAATCATCATCTTCAGGTTGTTGGCGGCTTGGGCTGGCAAGGCACCCGCAGCGGCCATGGCGGCCAGGCTCTTGAGGAAAGTATCGCGACGCATAGAGGGTCTCCAATGAAGACAGCTTGGAAAAACGTGTCGCGATGATGGCCCAGCCGCCTGTCAAATGGCTGTCGGCGCACCCCGGGGAATCACCAAGCCGGCGCGCTTGCCAACCCGTGCTGCCGATAATCAAGCGACCCATGAAGCTGCTGCTGATCGAAGACAACACCGCCATGCAAACCACCTTGAAGCGAAGCTTCGAGCGTGCCGGCATGCAGGTGCAAGTTTGTGGCGACGGCGCACGCGCGCTCGAGCGCTGGCAGGCCAGCTTGCCCGACGTGGTGCTGCTGGACCTGAGCCTGCCAGGCCTTGACGGCCTGCAAGTGCTGGCCGCCGCACGGCTCCAAGGTCTGACCACACCGGTGCTGATACTGACCGCGCGTGGCACCGTGGGCGACCGCATCCTGGGCCTCAACACCGGTGCCGACGACTACCTGGCCAAACCCTTCGACCTGGACGAACTCGAAGCCCGTGTGCGTGCCCTGGCGCGCCGCGCTGGCACGCGCACGGGTGACAGCGGCCTAACGTCAGAGTTCTGTGGCCTGCGAGCTGACACCCGCAGCGGCGCCGTCTACCTGCACGGCCAGGCGCTGGAGCTCAGCGTGCGCGAAGCCGCCTTGCTGCGTGCGCTGCTGGCCGCACCCGGGCAGGCGGTGGCCAAAGAGCGTTTGTTCGATCTGGTGTTTGCGGGCGAAGACCCGGTGCTGCCCGACGCCATTGAAGTGGTGGTCTACCGCTTGCGCAAAAAGCTGGCCGCCACCACGGCGCAACTGGTCACGCTGCGCGGCTTGGGTTACTTGTTGAAGGATGCGGCTTGAAGATGAAGCAGCGTTTGTCGCTGCGCCGCCTTTCGCTGCGTGCCTATCTGCTGCTGGGCATCTTGCTGCCCGTGCTGGGGTTTGTGCTCATCAACTCGGTCAGCGTCTACCGCCAAGCCCTCGAGGCCGCCGACACCGCCTACGACCGCACGCTGCTGGCCTCGGCCAAGGCCCTGGGTGAGCAACTGGAAGTCAGCGCCGAGACCACACCACCGCAGGTACGTGCCAGCCTGTCCTACAGCGCCCTGGAAGCCTTTGAGGCCGATAACCGCAGCCGCATCTTTTACCGCGTGGCCGGTTTTGCGGGAGAGTGGGTGTCGGGCTTTGCCGACCTGCCCGCGCCCCGCCCAGCCAGCGCGCAGAGCGAACCCAATGTCTACGCCGCGTTGGTGCAGTTCTATGACGACAGCTACCTGGGCGAGCCGGTGCGCATGGCCGTGCTGTTGCAACCCGTGGCAGGTGTGGCGGGCCTGGGCATGGCCACCATCCAAGTCGCAGAAACGCTGGAACTGCGCCACACCTTGGCACGCAGCCTCTTGCTGCAAACGCTGTGGCAACAGTTGCTGCTGGTGGCCCTGATTGCGGCCGTGGTGGTGACGGTGGTGCAGCGCGCCACCGCGCCCGTGCGCCAGCTCAGCGCCCAGGTGCGTGCACGTGACGCAGGCGACCTGTCGCCCTTGCCAGATAACCAAACGCCGCGCGAATTGCAGCCACTGCTGGACGCCACCAATGCCGCCATGGCGCGCTTGACCCAAGTGCTGGACTTGCAAAAGCGCTTTGTGCGCGACGCTTCGCACCAACTGCGCACGCCGCTGGCGGTGCTCAAGACGCAGGTGCAGTCAGCGCGCCGGGGTGATGTGGAACCCGCGCAGGCGCTGGCAGAAATCAGCGTCACCGTGCAGCGCGCCACTGAGTTGGCCAACCAGATGCTGGCCCTGGCCAAGGTGGAACAGCTGCGCCACCAGGGTGATGCGCCTGTGCTGGCCTGGGACCCCATCGTGCGCGCCGTGGCCCTGGACGTGGGCCCGCTGATGGCTGACGGCGGTTTCGAGTTCGACATCAGCACCCAGCCCTGCCGCGTGCGCGCGCACGAATGGGCGCTGCGCGAGCTAACGCGCAACCTGCTGCACAACGCCATCAAGCACACCCCTGTGCAAGGCAGTCTGGCGGTGCATTTGGGCGCCGCCGACGACATGGCCACGCTGCGCGTCTCAGACAGCGGGCCTGGCATCAGTGCGGCCCAGCGCGACCGCCTGTTCCAGCCCTTCGCTGCCTCGGGCGCGCACGGCGGCTCGGGCCTGGGCTTGGCCATTTGCCGCGAAATTGTGCAAAGCTTGGGGGGCAGCATCGAGCTGATCAACCGCGACAACTTGCAACACCCTCCAGGCCTGGACGCCATCGTCAAGCTGCCCTTGCACAGTAACCATGAGCATTGAAGACCGCATCCGCCTGGACAAATGGCTGTGGGCCGCGCGCTTTTTCAAGACACGCGCGCTGGCCGCCGACGAGATTGCCCACGGCCGCGTTTCGGTCAACGACCAGGTGGCCAAGGCCTCGCGCGAACTCAAGCCCGGCGACATGCTGGCCCTGCGCCAGGGGCCGCTGGTGCGCACCGTCATCGTCAAGGGGCTCAGCGCCCAGCGCGGCCCGGCGCCAGTGGCGCAGGCCCTGTATGCAGAAACGGCGGCCAGCCTGGCGCTGCGTGAAAAGGCCGCCGAGCAGCGCCGCCTGAACACCGAGCCCGCGCAAGCCATCGAACAAGGCCGCCCGACCAAGCGCAACCGCCGCCAGTTGGCCGACTGGCAGCGCTGGAGCGCCAGCGCCGAGGATTTGTAGGCGGCGAAAAATCCCCCTCTTGAAAGCGTGGAGACTGTCCCAACCTGGGCGCTGGACCATTTCAGCCCCAGACCATGAACGAGACAACCGATCCCGCCCAGACCGCCGACGCGCTTGAACCCACCGCTTCGCAGGCGCTCGAGCAGGCCGCAGCTCCCAGCTTTGAGACCCAGCTGGCCGAACTGCAAGCCCGCCACACCGAAGCCAACGACGGCTTCCTGCGCGCCAAGGCCGAGGCCGAAAACACACGCCGCCGCGCCGACGAAGAAATCACCAAAGCGCGCAAGTTCGCCATCGAGAGTTTTGCCGACAGCCTGCTGCCGGTGAAGGACAGCCTGGAAGCCGCCATCGCCATGCCAGGCGCGCCGCTGGAACAGGTGCTGGAAGGTGTGCACGCCACGCTGCGCCAACTCACTGCCGCGCTGGAACGCAACAAGGTGCTGGCGATTGCGCCGCCCGCCGGCACCAAGTTCGACCCGCACCAGCACCAAGCCATCAGCGTCGTGCCCGCCGACAACGAAGCCGGCACCGTGGTGGCCGTGCTGCAAAAGGGCTACCTCATCGCCGAGCGTGTGTTGCGGCCCGCGCTGGTCACGGTGGCGGCACCCAAATAGTCATCTAGGGTCGCCGGCCCTTGAAAGCTGGCAACTTATCCACAACTCAAGCAGCAACTGCTATTCACTCCTGAAGGAGCCAAGAACATGGGCAAGATCATCGGCATTGACCTGGGCACCACGAACTCGTGCGTGGCCATCATGGAAGGCAACACCACGCGTGTGATTGAGAACAGCGAAGGTGCGCGCACCACGCCGTCGATCATTGCCTACCAAGACGACGGCGAAATCCTGGTCGGCGCCAGCGCCAAGCGCCAGAGTGTGACCAATCCGCGCAACACGCTGTATGCCGTGAAGCGCCTGATCGGGCGCAAGTTCGCCGAAAAAGAAGTGCAAAAGGACATCGGCCTGATGCCCTTCACCATCGCCGCGGCCGACAACGGCGACGCCTGGGTGGAAGTGCGCGGCAAGAAGATGGCGCCGCCGCAGGTCAGCGCCGAAGTGCTGCGCAAGATGAAGAAAACCGCCGAGGACTACCTGGGCGAAGAAGTCACTGAAGCCGTCATCACCGTGCCGGCTTACTTCAACGACAGCCAGCGCCAGGCCACCAAAGATGCCGGCCGCATTGCGGGCCTGGATGTCAAGCGCATCATCAACGAGCCGACTGCGGCAGCACTCGCATTCGGCCTGGACAAACACGACAAAAGCGACCGCAAGATCGCGATCTTTGACCTGGGCGGCGACACATTCGACATCAGCATCATCGAGATCGCCGACGTCGATGGTGAAAAGCAGTTTGAAGTGCTGTCGACCAACGGCGACACTTTCCTGGGCGGCGAGGACTTTGACCAGCGCATCATCGATTACATCGTGGCCGAATTCCGCAAGGAACAAGGCGTCGACCTGACCAAGGACGTGCTGGCCCTGCAGCGCTTGAAAGAGGCCGCCGAGAAGGCCAAGATCGAGCTGAGCAACAGCACGCAGACCGACATCAACCTGCCCTACATCACGGCCGATGCGTCTGGCCCCAAGCACCTGAACATCAAGCTCACACGCGCCAAGTTAGAGAGCCTGGTGGATGAGCTGATCGCGCGCACCATGGAGCCTTGCCGCATTGCGGTGAAGGACGCTGGCGTCAAGCTGACCGAGATCGACGACATCATCTTGGTGGGCGGCATGTCGCGCATGCCCAAGGTGCAAGAGAAGGTCAAAGAGTTCTTCGGCAAAGAGCCGCGCAAAGACGTCAACCCCGACGAAGCCGTGGCCGTGGGTGCGGCCATTCAGGGCCAGGTGCTCAGTGGCGACCGCAAGGACGTGCTGCTGCTGGACGTCACACCGCTGTCTCTTGGTATTGAAACGCTGGGCGGCGTGATGACCAAGATGATCAAGAAGAACACCACCATCCCGACCAAATTTGCGCAGACCTTCTCTACCGCTGACGACAACCAGCCGGCGGTGACGATCAAGGTTTATCAGGGCGAGCGTGAACTGGCCACTGGCAACAAGAGTCTGGGTGAGTTCAACCTGGAAGGCATTCCGCCGGCGCCGCGTGGCCTGCCGCAAATTGAAGTCACGTTTGATATCGACGCCAACGGCATCTTGCACGTCAACGCCAAGGACAAAGGCACGGGCAAAGAAAACAAGATCACCATCAAGGCCAACTCGGGCCTGACGGAAGAAGAGATTCAGAAGATGGTGAAAGACGCCGAGCTCAACGCCGCCGAAGACGCCAAGAAGGTCGAACTGGTGCAAGCGCGCAACCAGGGCGACGCCATGCTGCACAGCGTGAAGAAGAGCCTGGGCGAGCACGGCGACAAGATCGAGGCGGCTGAGAAAGAAAAGATCGAAGCGGCGCTCAAAGACATGGAAGAAGCGCTCAAGGGCGACGACAAGGCAGCCATCGAAGCCAAGACCGAAGCGCTGATGACAGCGAGCCAAAAGCTGGGCGAAAAGGTCTACGCCGATTCACAAGCTGCGCAGGCGGCGGCCGCAGCAGCGGCGGGTGGCGCTGCGCCTGGTGCAGGCCCCGGCCAGGACGCCCCCAAACAAGCCAAGCCTGCCGACGACAACGTGGTCGATGCAGAGTTCAAAGAAGTCAAGAAAGCCTGAGCCTGGCAGCCTGTGCACGGGCTGCTGGCCTCTTTCGCCGCGTGTGAACGTCAGGGCCTAACCCTCAAGTTCAGCGCGGCGGCGTTGTTTGAGAACCGCTGAAAGTCCCCATGGCCAAGCGAGACTATTACGACACTTTGGGTGTGCCCAAAAACGCCACCGAAGAAGACATCAAGAAGGCTTATCGCAAGCTGGCGATGAAGCACCACCCTGACCGCAACCAGGGCGAGGGCGCGGCCAAGTCGGAAGATAAATTCAAAGAGGCCAAAGAGGCCTACGAGATGCTGTCCGACGCGCAAAAGCGCGCTGCCTATGACCAGTACGGCCACGCCGGTGTCGACCCCAACATGGGAGGCCGTGGCGGCGCCGGTGGTGAAGGCTTTGGCGGTTTTGCCGAAGCCTTTGGCGACATCTTTGGCGACATCTTTGGCGGCCAGGGCGGCGGCCGCCGTGGCGGCGGTGGCCAGCAGGTCTACCGTGGCAGCGACCTCAGCTACGCCATGGAAATCACGCTCGAAGAAGCGGCCGGCGGCAAGGACACGCAGATCCGCGTGCCGACCTGGGACGTTTGCGAAACCTGCAAGGGCAGCGGCGCAAAACCCGGCACCAGCCCCAAGACATGCAGCACCTGCAATGGCGCTGGCACGGTGCATTTGCGCCAGGGCTTTTTCAGCATCCAGCAGACCTGCCCACACTGCCACGGCACAGGCAAGATCATTCCCGAGCCTTGCGTCACCTGCAACGGCGCGGGCAAGCTGAAGAAACAAAAGACGCTGGAGGTGAAGATTCCGGCCGGCATCAACGAAGGCATGCGCATTCGCAGCGCGGGCAACGGCGAGCCCGGCACCAACGGCGGCCCGGCCGGCGACCTGTACATTGAAATCCGCGTCAAGCAGCACGAGATTTTTGAGCGCGACGGTGACGACCTGCACTGCACCGTGCCGGTGGGCCTGACCACCGCCGCTCTGGGCGGCAGCATGGAAGTGCCCACGTTGGGCAGCAAGGCAGAAATCGACCTGCCCGAGGGCACCCAGCACGGCAAGACCTTCAGGCTGCGTGGCAAGGGCATCAAGGGCCTGCGCAGCAGCTACCCCGGCGACCTGTATTGCCACGTGGCGGTGGAAACGCCGGTGAAGATCACCGAGCACCAGCGCAAGCTGCTCAAGGAATTGGACGAGTCGTTCAAGAAGTCGGGCGACCGCCATTCGCCCAATTCCAAGACCTGGACCGACAAGGTCAAAGACTTGTTCAAGTAAAGACCGCACGGGGCCAATAGCCATATCTCGTCAAGCGCGTGATCAGCTCATGGCCTTGGCGGCTTGTCCGGTCACGCGCATCGAGTTTCAGAACAGCTCTGCCTGCCCGGGCACGACACCGGGCGGTCTGAATTGCGAGAAGTCCATTTCCACGCGCTGGCGGTTCAAGCCCAGGCTCGCGCAGGCCTTCTCAAAACGCTGGCG
>JANNEX010000055.1:0-1867 GCA_031379155.1 Rubrivivax sp. | reverse complement strand
GCGTCGATGGTGATGGAGTCCACCACCGCCAAGCGGCCGTCGCGGGCCAGCTGCGAGAGGATGGACGCCATGCCGGCGCGGTACATCTTCTTGTTGACCTTGTGCGAGAAATTCTCGTCAGGCCGGTTCGGGAAAATGCGGCCACCGCCACGCCACAAGGGCGAGCTGGTCATGCCGGCGCGTGCGCGGCCGGTGCCCTTTTGGCGGAACGGCTTTTTGGTGGAGTGCTTGACTTCACCGCGGTCCAACTGGGCGCGTGTGCCTTGGCGTGCGTTGGCCTGGAAGGCCACGACGACTTGGTGCACCAGGGCTTCGTTGTAGTCGCGTGCAAACACGGTGTCGGGGGCGTCCACTTTCGAAGTGACCTGGCCTTGGTCGTTGAGGAGCTCGAGTTGCATCACTTGGCTCCTTTCGCCGGCGCTGCCGCGACGGCCTTGGCCGGGGCTGCGGCCCTGACCGGACGTGTCTTGATGGCGGGGCGCACGACCACGTGGGCGTTTTTGTGACCCGGCACGGCGCCGCGCACGAGCAGCAGCGAACGTGCTTCGTCGATGCGGATGACGTCGAGGTTTTGTACGCTGACGGTTTCGTCGCCCATGTGGCCGGTCATCTTTTTGCCCGGGAACACACGGCCCGGGTCTTGCGCCATCGAAATCGAGCCTGGCACGTTGTGCGAACGGCTGTTGCCGTGCGACGCTCGCTGCGACTTGAAGTTGTGGCGCTTGATGGTGCCGGCGAAGCCCTTGCCCAGCGACGTGCCTTGCACGTCGACCTTCTGGCCGGTGGCGAACACGCTGACGGGCACCACGGCGCCGGTCTTGTATTGGCCAGCGACTTCGGCGGTGACGCGGAATTCTTTGAGCACCGTGCCGGCTTCGACACCGGCCTTGGCCAGGTGCCCCGCTTCGGGCTTGGTGACACGGCTGGCCTTGCGCGAGCCGAAAGCCACTTGGAGCGCGTTGTAGCCGTCGGTGGCCGAGGTTTTGACCTGCGTGACGCGGTTGTTGGACACGTCCAGCACCGTCACGGGGATGGCGTCGCCATCGTCCGTGAAGATGCGCATCATGCCCACCTTGCGGCCCAGCAAGCCGAGCTGTTCGCTCATGCTCATGGATATTTTCTCCAGCGCTCATGCCTCACGGACATGCTCGCCTTTGTTCACGATCCCAACATCGATTGGCTGGGGTGGTTTTTGGCGTCTGACTTTCGTCTTACTTCAGTCAGCGCCGGAAAAGCCCGCGAGTATAGCAGCAGCGACGAAAGCCGCAACTGCCATCCCGCAGTTTTGGGTCTAATTACTGCAGCTTGATTTCAACGTCGACACCGGCCGGCAGGTCGAGCTTCATCAGCGCGTCCACGGTCTTGTCGGTGGGGTCGACGATGTCCATCAGGCGCTGGTGCGTGCGAATCTCGAACTGGTCGCGGCTGGTCTTGTTAACGTGCGGCGAACGCAGGATGTCGAAGCGCTGCATGCGTGTCGGCAAAGGCACGGGGCCCTTGACGATGGCGCCGGTGCGCTTGGCGGTTTCAACGATTTCGAGTGCCGACTGGTCGATCAACTTGTAATCGAAAGCCTTCAGGCGAATGCGGATCTTTTGTTTGGCAGACATGTGAGTTCCTTTTCTCTAAGTAGATGAGACCAACCCCTTGGGGGTGGCTGCGCTTGCGCGCAGCCGGGGCTCACATGTCATTCGATGATCTTGGCCACGACGCCCGAGCCCACGGTGCGGCCGCCTTCGCGGATGGCGAAGCGCAGACCTTCTTCCATGGCAATCGGGTTGATCAGCTTGACGGTGATGCTGACGTTGTCGCCCGGCATGACCATCTCCTTGTCCTTGGGCAACTCGACCGCACCCGTCACGTCCGT
>JANNEX010000017.1:0-12253 GCA_031379155.1 Rubrivivax sp. | reverse complement strand
TTCGGCCCGGTGATGAGCGTCATCCGCTTCAAGACCGAACAAGAGGCGGTGCAACTGGCCAACAACAGCAGCTTCGGTTTGCAGGCCAGCGTCTGGAGCGACAACATCAACCGCGCCCACCGCGTGGCGCGGGCCTTGCGCGCCGGCACCGTGCACGTCAACCAGTACGACGAAGACGACATCACCGTGCCCTTTGGTGGCTTTAAACAAAGTGGCAATGGGCGCGACAAGAGCCTGCACGCCTTCGACAAATACACCGAGCTGAAGACCACGTGGATTCGCATTGACGGGGAAAAGCCATGAACCATTCATTGAACGAACAAATCCTGGCGCGCAAGGCCGCCGCCACTCCGCGCGGCGTGGGTGTCATGGCGCCCTTCTTTGCGGCGCGCGCACAAGGCGCAGAACTGTGGGACGTGGAAGGCAGGCGCTTCATCGACTTTGCCGGCGGCATTGCGGTCATGAACGTCGGCCACGGTCACCCCAAGGTCAAAGCCGCCCTGCAAGCGCAGCTGGAAAACTTCACCCACACCTGCTACCAGGTCGTGCCGTATGAGAGTTATGTGTCGTTGGCTGAAAAGCTCAACCAGCTCACGCCCGGCAGCCACGCCAAGAAGACGGCCTTCTTTTCCACTGGCGCAGAAGCCATAGAAAACGCCATCAAGATTGCGCGCTTTCACACCAAGCGCGCAGGGGTGATTGCGTTCGGTGGCGCCTTCCACGGCCGCAGCCTGTTTGCGGTGGCACTCACCGGCAAGGTGCAGCCCTACAAGGCCGGCTTCGGGCCCTTCCCGGCCGAGATTTACCACGCGCCCTTCCCTTGCCACTGTGCCGACCTGGCCGACGTGAAAAAGGCCGTCGACAACCTCTTCAAGGCCGACATAGAACCCTGCCGCGTGGCGGCCATCATCTTCGAGCCCGTGCAGGGTGAAGGGGGCTTCAACGTCATCCAACAAGCAGCAGTCACTTGGCTGCGTGAGCTCTGCGACGAGCACGGCATCGTGCTGATTGCCGACGAAGTGCAGACCGGCTTTGGCCGCACGGGCAAGCTCTACGCCATGGAGCACTTTGGCGTCGTGCCCGACATCATCGTCAGCGCCAAAAGCCTGGCTGCGGGCCTGCCGCTGTCTGCCGTAACCGGCCGCGCCGAGATCATGGACGCGCCCGGACCCGGTGGCCTGGGTGGCACCTATGCCGGCAACCCGATGGCGATTGCGGCGGCGCATGCGGTCATAGCCATCATGGCTGAGGAAAAACTGCCCGAACGTGGTGCTCGGCTGGGCCAAAAGCTAGCGACTGAATTGAATGCCCTGCGAACCCAGGTGCCACAGATCGCCGACGTGCGCGGTCTGGGCGCCATGGTGGCGGTGGAGTTCAAGCAAGCAGGCAGCGCAGCGCCAGACGCCGACTTCACCAAGCGTGTGCAAGCCCTGGCGTTGGCACGCGGCCTGATCTTGCTGACCTGCGGTGTCGACGGCAATGTGCTGCGCTTCCTGTTCCCGCTGGTCACACCCGACGCGGTGTTTGACGAAGCGCTGGCTGTTCTGCGCGACGCCATCACGGCGGCCTAACGATCAAAATGAGTGATCTGCAAGAGCGTCTTCACGAGGCGGGCGTACACACCCTGCTGGTCCAGTTCACCGATGTGAACGGCTGCGCCAAAGGCAAACTGGTGCCATTGGCCCACCTGCAAGACGTATTGAACACCGGCGCGGGCTTTGCCGGCCCGTCCATCTGGGGCACCGCCCTGCCGCGCACGGGGCCACGCGCCGAGTACTACGCGCGCGGTGACGCCAGCACGGCCAGACCGCTGCCTTGGATGCCCGGCGTGGCGCACATCGTGGGCGACGGCTTTGTCGATGGCCAAGCCTTTGACGCCTGCCCACGCCAGGTGCTGCACCGTGCGGTGGCGCGCCTGGCGCAACGGGGTTGGACCTTGCGCACGGGCATCGAGCCCGAGTTCTTTTTGCTCAAGCGCGGCGAGCACGGCCAATGGCAAGCGGCCGACGATCTTGACCGCCTGGACAAACCGTCCTACGACCTCAAGTCGCTGCCGCGCCAATTTGGATTCCTGCACGCGCTGCGCCAAGCCTTGGAGGGCTGCGGCATGGACGTGCTGCAAATCGACCACGAAGACGCGCACGGCCAATACGAAGTCAACTTCGCGTTTGGTGACGCCTTGCTCAGCGCCGACCGGGTCATGCTCTTCAAACAAGCGGCGCATGCGCTGGCCGAAGAACGCGGCTGCGTGTTTTCGATGATGCCCAAGCCCTTTGCCAACCAGCCTGGCAGCGGCTTGCATTTCCATGTCTCGCTGTGGCAAGGCGAGCACTGCGTCTTCAACCCCAAGGCGAGTGAAGGCGACTTGTCACT
Organism: Rubrivivax sp.; assembly: GCA_031379155.1. Classification (GTDB taxonomy): domain Bacteria; phylum Pseudomonadota; class Gammaproteobacteria; order Burkholderiales; family Burkholderiaceae_C; genus Rubrivivax. The sequence continues at coordinate 9,880 of JANNEX010000017.1, read as the reverse complement.
GTTGGGCCGACAATTCATTGCCGGCGTGCTGGCGCATGCCCATGCCTTGTGCGCGTTGGCTGCGCCGACGGTGAATTCCTACAAACGCCTGACCGTGGGCGAATCCCTCAGCGGCACCACCTGGGCCCCGGCCTATGTGGCGCACGGCCCCAACAACCGCACCGCCATGATCCGCACCCTGGGCGGCCGTTTTGAGTGGCGCGTGCCTGACGCCAGCGCCAACCCCTACCTGGCCACGGCCGCGCTCATCGCGGCTGGCCTGGACGGCATAGACCGCAACCTGGACCCGGGCCCCGCCTGCACCGACGATTTGTTTGATTGGCCGCTGTCGCGCATCCGTGAAGCCGGCATTGGCCTGCTGCCGCAGTCACTGAACGAGGCCCTTGACGCGTTGCAAGCCGATGCGGTCATCTGCGGTGCACTGGGCGCCACGCTCAGCAATGAGTTCTTGCGCCTCAAGCGCGCCGAATGGACCGCCTACGCACGCCACGTCAGCGGCTGGGAATTGGAGCGTTATGCGGGGATGTTTTGACTGACGCGTTTTGACTGACGCAGACTCTGCACACAGGCCCTCGGAGCGCGGCTGCTACCAATTCATGACGAGCAAGCTTGCTTAGCCCGACAGAAGACGGCAGCATCGGCGGCATCCTGAGAGGAGAAAAACCATGGCCGGACGCAAGCTCAAGATACTCGTGGCAGGCGGCGTCGATACCAAAGACGAACGTGCACTGGCCCGCCCCGCAGCGGATGTTTGCCGCTTCGCCGCAGAAGTCGCACGCGAGGTGATCAAACAGGGTCACACCCTGCTCAACGGCTGCCGCACGGACATTGACGCCTCGGCCGCAGCGGCGGGGCACGAGGCGCTGTTGGCCGCCAAAGCCAGTCACGATGAAATTCGCCGAAGACTGGTGTGTTACGTGAATCAAGGCATGACACCGGTTCACCACCACGGCTCGGTGATGGAGTCCGAGTTGGTCGACTGGGAACTGGGTGGGCCCGGGCTGACCTCGCCAGAAATCATCCACTACGCGGACGCGGTGGTTTTGCTGGGGGGATTTCGTGGCACCTACCGGGCGGCCAATTGGGCTCGCATTGAACGCAAACCTATCCTGGCACTCTCGCTCTTTGGCGGTGCCGCAAAAGAGATTTGCCTGGAAGAGGCCAAGCGGGTCGAATCTGTCTACGGCGGCGGCGTCACCAAGCAGGACTACGAATCGGTGCTGAAGTCGCTCTCCGACGACTGGCCCGCATTGGCAGCCCAAACAGTCAATCTGGCCGAGCGCATGGCAACCAGTCGCGAAGTCTTTGTCATCATGTCCTTCGCTGAGTCGCCACAGTACAAGGATCTCTATGTGGCAGTCACCAAGGCCTGCACTCAGTTTGGCTACATCGCGCAGCGCGTCGATGAATCCAACGACCACAAACGCATCATTCCTGAAATAGTGCGCGGGGTTCGGCAGGCTGCTTTTGTGGTCGCCGATGTCACCGAAGCCAAGGCAAACGTGTACTGGGAACTTGGTCTGGCCAACGGCATGGACAAGCACGTCATCATGGTGGCGCGAAAGGGCACAAAGCTGCCTTTCGACGTGAATGATGTGCCGGTGCTGTTCTGGGAAAGCTTCTCCGAATTTGAATCGGCCTTGGCCAAACGCATCGAGCGCATCGCCAGTCAGCAGGGCCGGGCCGGTTAGCTCAGTTGCCCGGCTGCGTTGACAGGACGTCTTCAGGCGAAATTGCCCAAGCCCCAGGCAAACGGATCCTGCGCATCAAACACCAGGTGCGCGTCCAGCGTGACATGAGCACGGCCATGGATGAAGGGCGCGATGCCCAACTGCCCCGAAGGCGCGGGCTGGTAGTGCGCTGCAAACACGCTGCCGATGACACTTTCCTGGTGCCATACCTGCCCCGGCGCCAGCGCACCCTCTGCTGCCAGGCAAGCCAGCTTGGCGCTGGTACCGGTGCCGCAAGGGGACCGGTCATAGGCGCCGCCCGGGCACAGCACAAAGCTGCGGCCCTGGTGGGCAGCGTCTTGCGGCGGTCCCAGCAATTCGATGTGATCGACCTCGGCGCCACCGGCACCCGTGATGCCTTGTGCATGCAGTGCATGTTTGATCAACTGCGCCCTGCTTGTCAGCTCAACCAGTTGCTTAGGCAGCACCGGCAAGCCGTGGTCGTGGCACAGGAAAAACCAGTTGCCGCCCCAAGCCACGTCGCCATGCAGCCGACCCACGCCGGGCACTTGCACCGCCACGTGGGCTGCGTACCGGTACGACAGCACGTTGGCGACCGTGACGCTGCCGTCGCCGTGCAGCGTGGCCCGCACCACGCCCACCGGCGTCTCAATGCCGTGCGTGCCGGCTTGTATGCGCCCCAGGTGCGCCAAGGTCGCCACCAGGCCAATCGTGCCGTGGCCGCACATGCCCAAGAAACCCACGTTGTTGAAGAAGATGACGCCGCAGGCGTTGGCCGGGTCGACGCTGTCGCACAGCAGTGCGCCCACCAGCACGTCGCTGCCGCGTGGCTCGTTGACCAGGGCACGGCGCCAGTGCTCGTGTTCTTCACGAAAGCGCAGCAGCCGCTCTTGCATGCTGCCCCGGCCTAGATCAGGGCCGCCGCTGATGAGCACCCTTGTGGGTTCGCCGCCGGTGTGTGAATCGATGACTCGCGCTGGTTCGGTGTTCATGTTGGCCCAAACTGTACGATGCGGCGCCGCCCCTGGCAGGCCTGGGCAACCCGAACCCCTGATGGTCACTCGCTCTTGAACACCACCCCCGCCTGGGCCTGGCTGTGCCTGGCCCTGAGCACCACGCTGGTGGGCAGTTATGTCGGGCTGTCCAAGCTGTTGGTGGCGGTGTTTCCGGTGCTGCTGTTGGCCTGGCTGCGATTTGGCATAGGCGCGCTGGCCATGCTGCATTGGCTGCGCCGTGAGCCCGGTGAGGCACCCTTGTCGCCGCGCGACCGCTGGCTGCTGTTTTGGGAAAGTTTCTTGGGCAATTTTCTCTTCAGCATCTGCATGCTTTACGGCGTGGCACTGACTTCGGCGCTGGCCGCAGGGGTGACCTTGGCGGCCATTCCTGCCGTCATTGCGCTGCTCGCGCGTGTGGTGCTCAAAGAGCAGATTCGGCCGCGTGTGGCGGCCGCCATCGTCTGTGCCATGGCCGGTATCGTGGTGCTGGCGCTGGCACGCACGCCGGTCAACGCTGGGGCAGCTGAATCTTCCTTGGGCTACGCGCTGCTGCTGGGTGCGGTGCTCTGCGAAGCCAGCTACGTGGTCATTGGCAAGCAACTCACCAGTCAGGTGTCGCCCCGGCGCATCAGTGCGCTCATCAATCTGTGGGGCCTGGTGCTGGTCACGCCCCTGGGCCTGTGGCAAGCGGTGTCGTTTGACTTTGTGGCCGTGCCACCTTCTGCCTGGGCTTTGCTCGTGTTTTACGCCGTGGTGGCCAGCATGTTCAGCGTCTGGCTGTGGATGCAGGGGCTCAGACATGTGCCATCGTCACGCGCAGGGGTCTTCATGGTGCTGCTGCCGGTAAGTGCCGCCGCCGTGGGTGTGCTGCTGCTGGGCGAAAGCTTTGGCACGCCGCACTTGCTGGCACTGGGCCTGGCCCTGCTGGGCCTCATGCTGGCGACCTGGCCGCAGCCCCAACCCACCCCCTTGAAGGAGACAGCATGACGAAAAAACTCGACCTCATCGTCTACGGTGCCACCGGCTTCACCGGCCGCCTGGTGGCTGAGTACCTAACGCGCCACTATGGTGACCAGCCCGGTGTGGCCTGGGGCATGGCCGGGCGCAGCCTGGCCAAGCTCGAAGAGGTGCGCGCACTCATCGCCGCGCCGGCCAGCGTGCCGCTGCTGGCCGCTGATGCCAACGACGCCGCCGCGCTGCGCCGCCTGTGCCAATCCACGCGCGCCGTCATCACCACTGTGGGGCCTTACCAGTTGCACGGCGAAGCCTTGCTGCAAGCCTGCGTGGACACGGGCTGCGACTACCTTGACCTGTGTGGTGAGCCGGCCTGGATGGCGCAGAAAATCGCCCAGCACCAAGACAGCGCCCAAGCCAGCGGCGCACGCATCGTGTTTTCCTGCGGCTTTGATTCCGTGCCTTTTGATCTGGGCGTGTGCTTCTTGCAGCACCACGCCATGCAGCGCTTCGGTGCGCCCTTGCAGCATGTGCAGGGCCGCGTGATGGTCATGAAAGGTGGCTTGTCGGGCGGCACAGCCGCCAGCCTGGTGGCCACGCTGGCGGCGGCCGACCGTCAGGCCGAAGTGGCGCGGGCCATGGCCAATCCGTTTTCGCTGACACCGGCACAAAAGGGTCCGCCGCAGCCTGACGACAGGGGTGCGGTGTGGGACGACTTCACCAAGGCTTGGAGCGCACCCTTTGTCATGGCCACTATCAATACCAAAAACGTGCACCGCACGAATGCCTTGCGCGGCCATGCCTACGGCGCCGACTTCATCTACGACGAACGCTTTTCTTGCGGCAGCGGCCGCGCGGGTGAACTGCGTGCACGTGGCCTGGCGCGCACCGACAAGCTGCAATCGCTGCTGCTGGGCTTTGGCCCAACGCGTGCGCTGTTGCAGCGTTTCGTGCTGCCCAAGCCCGGCACCGGGCCCAGCGCTGGCGCGCGTGAACGTGGGCGCTATGAAGTGCTGTTTAGCGGCCTGGCCAGCGGCGGCCAGCGCTTGACCGCCGTGGTCAAGGGCGACCGCGACCCGGGTTATGGCTCCACCTCCAAGGTCATTGCCGAATGCGGCTTGTGCCTGGTGCAAGACGTGGACCGCCAGCGCACGGCCGGTGGCGTGTGGACACCGGGATCAGCCCTGGGTTTGGCGGTGCTGCCACGCCTGCAAGAACGCGCGGGCTTGAGCTTTGCGCTGATGGATTGACGGCGCAGCCTGCTCAGCGGCTCAGCGTGCCCCGTCTCCCACCAGCATATAGGGCGCCCAAAAGGCCGGGTGCGCGTAGGCCGGCTGCGCCATCAACGACAGCATGGCCTGGCGCAGGCTTTCGGCCTTGCTGGCCTTGGGGTCGCGCGCCTGGTGCTCGAAGGTGCGCGTGGTCAGCAGCTTGGCCGATTCGGTTTCTACGGCCCATTGCGTGACCAGCACGCTGCGTGTGCCGGCGTAGAAAAAGCCGCGCGCCAGGCCGCTGAGCAGATCTTCGCTGCGGCCGTCACTGGCTGCCGTGTTGCAAGCACTCAGCACCACCCAGTCGGCGTTGAGCTTGAGGCCTAACACGTCTTCCAGGGTCAGAAGGCCGGCGCTGAAGTCGGCGCCCTTGAACGGCGCGGCCATGGCCAGTGCCGGCTCTTTCAAGCCTGGCAAATCACCCGCCACCAGGCCATGGGTGGCGAAGACGACGATGCGCTTCTTGGCCAGTTCACCGCTGCGGCTGGCTTCGATGACGCTGTCGCGCGTGGCCGCGCTGCCGACCCGCAGGTCGCGTTCCAAGTCGGCCTTCACGGCTTTTGCGATGGCCAGGATTTCGTCGCGTGTTTCTGGCAACGCGGGCAAGTCTGAGTACCGCGCAGCGGCGGCGGCATCGCGCACCATGGCGCGTGCCGGCAGTGGCGAGCTGAAGCTGGGGTCGCCCCAGGCCAACAAGGCTTCAGGTGCGGGGCGGCTGCGTGGCAACTGGCGCAGGCTGAGCCAGGCGGCCACGCTGGGCACCTGCGTGATGGCCCAGCGGCGCACCAGCCAGGCCGGTGGCCCGCTGCCCTGGGGCTCGGTGAGCAAGGTCGCCAGCGGGGCTGATGCCAGCGGCCCTGAAGCCGACACGATGAGTTGCTGCGCAGCCCGAAAGCGCGGCTCCAGTGGCGCCAGCACGCGCCGGTACAACTCTTGCGCCGCAGCACTGTCGAAGGGCGGCGCGCGGCCACCGTTGGCGGCAAAGTCAAAGCCCTTGCGCAAGCGCTGCACCAGCGCTTTGAGAGTGGCTGCGCTGACATCGAGGCGCGTGAACTGGGGCAACTCATCGGCGCTGATGGTCCAGGCCAAGAGCGCGTCTGTGGTGGGTAGCAGCAGCACCAGCGCTTCACCCCGGCCCAGGCGTTGCGCGACGGCTGCAGGGTCGGGCAGGCTGGGATGCACCAGCTGCTCGTAGCCCGGGAAGCGTTCGCGCAGGCGCTGCTGCACCTGCTGGCGCAGCAGGCTGAGCTCAGACACGCGCGCGCGCAAACGTGCCGCGGCTTCGGGCGGCAGCGCTTCGGCGGGCGACACCTCTTGCAGCAGCGGCTCGGCCGCCTGCATCTCGCGCCGTGCATCCTGCTCTTGGCGCACCAGGGCCGACAAGGCGGGGTCGTTGGCGGCAGCGCGCAGCGCAGTGTCGGCCAGGGCCTGGGCCGTGACACCACCACCCTGGCCAGGCTGGCCACGCTGACCATCGGCCACCCCCATGGCCCACAACGCGCTCAGGCCACCACGCCGCGTCATGGCGTCGACATAGGCCGACAGGATCAGCTCGCGCAGCATGCGGCGCACACCCCGTTCGGTGTCTTGGTCGGCGTTGCGCGGCGACAGCAAGTCAGGCACGGCGCTACGCAGCAGCTCGGTGCCTTGTTCGCGCTTGCTGGCCTCAGTGCTGCGCCACAGTGCCGCGCCTTGCAAGCCCTGCGCCTGCGCCACCAGGTAGTGGCCAGCGCCGTACTCGCGCTGTTGCGCCTGCACCAGTTCGGCCCAGGCCTGGGCGGCGCGGTCGGGCTGGTCCGAGCCCAGCGCCACCAGGCCACGCGCCAAGGCCAATTGAGACAGCTTGCTCAGGTTGCGGCTGCCCGCCAGTGCCTGCTCGAAACTGTCCAGCGTGCTGCGCGCATCGGCCGCGCGGCCCTGCGCCCACAGCGCCAGCACAAGATCAGCGATGCGCTCTTGGCGCACGGTGGCATCCGCCGGCGTGCCCATGCGGTCAAGCACTTGCAGCGACAGGCGCAACTGCTGTTCGGCTTCGACAAAGGCGCGTTGGGCCAGCCGCAGAAGAGCCAAAGCGTGGTGCGCACCGGCAGCAAAGTCGGCGTGCACAGGCTGGCGCACGATGGTGCGCATGTGCTCTTCCAGCACGGCCTGGGCCTCGGCGTCGCGCTCCAAAAGCCGCAGCACATTGGCCAGGCGCTTTTGCGCCACTGCCAGGTCGGTGGCGGTGGCCAGTTGTTCGTCCAGGGCGCGTCCCTGGTTGGTGGGCAATCCCAGTGCCGCCTCCAGGGCCGCCCGCGCGCGCTGTTCACCTTCGGTGGCTGCGGCCAGTGTCTCAGCCAGTCGACCACGGCGCAGGTTCAATGCGTATTCACTGGCCGCCAGTGAAGACAGCGTACGCAGCATCAGGATGCGCTCAAGTGGCGTGAGGCGCTTGTCTGCCAACGCCGCCAGACTGGCCATGCGCGCCTGCGTCAGACGGTTTTCTGCTTCAGGGCTTTGGCGCAGCGCCAGCAAGTTGACCAGGTTGGATTCAAAGTACAACTTGGCCAGCGCAGACGGTGTGCGTTCCTTGGCCGTTTCGTACATGCGCCGGCTTTCGTCCCAGCGCCCTTGTGCTTGCAGCAAGACGCCCAGGTTGCTGGGCCAGCGGCCGTCGTGCGGCAGTTTTTCCATCGCCTGCTGCGCCACGGCCATGCGCGAGTCGGAGTCGGCCAGGCGGCGCGCAGCCGCGTCCTTGGCCACGAAGTGCTCGCGCAACTGTTCTGCGTTGGCGCCTTCGGGCACAGGGGCTGACAAGGTGCGGCGCAGGGCGCGGGCTTCTTCTGGGCTCACGAGTTGCAGCGCTTGAGCCGTCTGGGCCAGGGCCAGGCTGGCATGACACATGAGCGTTAGCCCAAGCACCCAGCCCAGACACATGCGCGCAGTCATCGGGGCTTCAGAGCAGGCGTGTCCGAAGGCGCAGGCGAAGGCTCAGGCGGCAGGCGCGCGGCGCGCCCATAACGCCCAAACTTGGTCATCACTTGTGCCATTTCCTGCCGGCTAAGCAAGGCCGGTTCGCCCACCGCCAGCGCCTTGAGGTAGACCTCGCACAGCGACTCAATCTCTTGCACCACTTTCATGGCCTGCGCCATGTCGCGCCCCGCCGCCACCAGGCCGTGATTGGCCAAGAGGCAGGCGTTGCGGTCTTGCAAGGCGGCGCCCACGGCTTGCGACAACTCAGCCGTGCCAAAGGTGAAGTAGGGTACCAGCGGCACGCTGTCGCCGCCGGCCACGGCCACCATGTAGTGAAAGGCCGGCAGCGGCCGGCGCAGGCAAGCCAGCGCGGCGGCGTGGGTGCTGTGGGTGTGCACGACGGCATGCAGGTCGGGCCGCGCCAGGTAGGCCGCCTGGTGAAAGTGCCATTCCGACGATGGCTGCCAATCGCCCTTGACACTGCCGTCCCAGCCCACCCAGACCAGGTCTTGCGCACGCAGGCCTTCAGCGCCCATGCCGGTGGGTGTGATGATCATGCCTTCGCCCCAGCGTGCGCTGACGTTGCCGGTGCTGCCGCGGTTCATGCCCAGGGCGTCCAGCCGCTGCACGGCGCCGACCACGGCGGCGCGGGTTTCGTTTTCGGTCATGGCGTGGCCTGCATCAATTGGCGCAGCGCGTCGGGTGTGGCGGCGACGATGCCGCGCTCGGTGATCAGGCCGCTGACCAGGCGCGCCGGTGTGACGTCAAAGGCCGGGTTGGCGGCGGTGGTGCCAATGGGCGCGATCGCGATCTCCACCACATCACCGTTAGCCACCCTGCCCTGCATGTGGGTGACTTCGCGCGCATTGCGCTCTTCGATGGGGATTTCGCGCAGGCCGTCCTGCAAGCCCATGTCCAGCGTGGACGTGGGCATGGCGACATAAAACGGCACGCCGTTGTCCAACGCCGCCAGCGCCTTCAAGTAGGTGCCGATCTTGTTGCAGACATCGCCCCGCGCCGTGACACGGTCGCAGCCCACGATGCACAGGTCGACCAGGCCGCGCTGCATCAGGTGGCCGCCCGCGTTGTCGGCAATCAGCGTGTGCGGCACACCGGCCTGCGTCAATTCCCAGGCGGTGAGGCTGGCGCCCTGGTTGCGCGGGCGTGTTTCGTCGACCCACACATGCACCGGCAGGCCCGCTGCATGGGCCCGGTAGATGGGCGATGTGGCGGTGCCCCAATCAACAGTGGCCAGCCAGCCGGCATTGCAATGCGTGAGCACGTTGACGGGACCGGGCTTGCGCGCGGCCACGGCTTGCAGCAGCGACAGGCCGTGCTGGCCGATGGCGTGGTTGATGCGCACGTCGTCTTCGGCCAGCGCATCGGCTTCGTTCCAGGCGGCCTGGCGGCGCTGGGCCGCTGGCAAGGGCCGCAGGCGAGTCAGCATGCGGTCCAAGGCCCACATCAGGTTGACGGCGGTGGGCCTGGAACTGCGCAGGTGTTGGGCGGCCGCTTCCATCGCCGTATCAGACGCATCGGCATGGCATTGCAGCGCCAGGCCGTAAGCCGCAGTGGCGCCAATCAGCGGCGCGCCACGCACCCACATGTCGCGGATGGCGGTGAACACGTCCTGCGGCGTGGCCAGGGTCTGCATCTGCAAACGATGGGGCAACAAGCGCTGGTCGATGACCGTCACGGCGTCTCGTGTGGCCGCCGCGCGCAAGGGGCGCAGGGCTTGGCCGGCGACCTTCACTGCGTGGCTTTCAAGACACGGCCAGCGATGCCTTGCAGGCGCTGCACCACGGCCGGGTCGCGCGCATCGGGCGCGGTGATGAGCGCGTGGTCCAGCGCCGTGCGGCAGGCACAGGCAGGGCCCTGAGGGTCGGCGCTGATGGTGCCGGCCAGCCCGGCCACCAAAGTCTTCGCCGCCTGGGCGTTGCCCAGCAGCACCTTGATCACGGCGTCCACCGTCACCGCTTCATGCCCCATGTGCCAACAGTCAAAGTCAGTCACCATG
>JANNEX010000004.1:0-4996 GCA_031379155.1 Rubrivivax sp. | reverse complement strand
ACACTGGCCCCACGCGAAATGCGCCGCGCCTGGATGACCGCCTTCGGCAATGCGCGCCTGGCTGGGCGTGCGGTGGTCGAGGTGGCGGACCTGCCCGCCAGTGGCACGCGCCATCAGGCCATTGGCTTCGTGCAGTAGCGCAGCAGTAGCGCAGCGCCAGGGCCGGGGACAATCCGGCCGATGACACTTGCACCGAGACACCGCCACGCCTGGGTGGGCGCGGCCTGCCTGCTGGCTGCCGCAGCGCTGTGCGCCCAGGAGCGCCCCAAGGTTGGCCTGGTGCTGGGCGGCGGCGGCGCGCGCGGTGCTGCGCACATCGGCGTGCTGGAAGTGCTGGAGCAAATGCGTGTGCCGGTCGACTGTGTGGCCGGCACCAGCATGGGCGCCCTGGTGGCCGGTGCCTGGGCGGCGGGCCGCAGCCCGGCGCAGTTGCGCGCTGAGTTGGCCAAGGCCGACTGGGCCGACATGTTCCAGGACAACCCCGACTACGACGAGCTCAACTTTCGCAACAAGCGCTTGTCGCAACGCTTTTTGCCGGGCAGCGAAACGGGCCTCAAAGACAGCGGCGCGGTAGGCCCGCCCGGTGTGGTTCTGGGCCAAAAGATCAAGCTCTTCTTCAACCGCGTGGTGCGTGCACAGACCGGCGAGCCGCAGATTGAAGAACTGCCGCTGCCGCTGTCCATCGTCGCCACCGACATAGCCAGCGGCGAGCGTGTTGTCTTCCGCGACGGCAGCCTGACACAAGCCATGCGCGCCAGCATGTCGGTGCCGGGCCTGATGGCGCCGTTGGAATACCGTGGCCGCAAGCTGGTGGCCGGCGGCCTGGTGGACACCCTGACGGTGCGCGAAGTGCGTGAACGCTGTGCCGCGCAGGTGGTGATTGCCGTCAACGTGGGCTCACCGCCGCTCAAGGCCGAAGAGATCTCGGGCTTGCTCAGCATCACGGCGCAGATGGTGGCGCTGTTGACTGACCAAAACGTCAACACCTCTTTGGCCACCTTGTCGGCCAATGACATCGTCATCAAGCCTGACTTGGGCGACATCTCTGCCGCTGACTTTGCGCGTCATGCCGACGCCGCCACGCGCGGCCGCGCGGCGGCCTTGGCGCTGGCGCCGCAACTGGCGCGCCTTTCGGTGGACGAAGCCACCTACGCAGTTTGGCGCAGCAGCGTGGCGGTGGGCGAACGTGAGCTGCCGCGCATAGCCGAAGTGCAAGTCGCAGGCCTGCTGCGTGTCGACGAAGCCCTGGTGCGGCGCTGGATTGCACAGCGTGAAGGCCAGCCGTTGGACCCCGACGCGCTGGCGCGCGACATCGGCCGAGCCTATGGCGACGGGCACTACGAGCGCTTGGACTACAGCGTGCTGGCGCTGGGTGGCCGCCAGGTGCTGCGCCTGATGCCGGTGGAAAAAAGCTGGGGTCCCGACTACCTGCGTCTGGGCGTTAGGCTGGACAGCAATTTGAGCCAAGGCTCGAGCTACTTGCTGCGCGCTGGCTATCAAAAAACCTGGCTTAACCGCTTAGGTGGCGAACTGCTGCTGAGTGCAGAACTGGGCAGCAGCACCGGCGCCAGCGTCGAGTTCTATCAGCCGCTGCAACGCAGCCAAAACCTGTTTGCCGACGCCCTGGCCGAATACCAGCGCGAACGCGTGGACTACTGGCAAGGTGACCAGCGTGTGGCCGAATACCGCAGCGTGCGTTCGCGGCTGGACCTCAGCCTGGGTTTGAACTTTGACCTGCTGGGCCAGTTGCGCCTGGGCTGGCGCGAAAGCAAAGTCAGCAGCGAACTTGAAACCGGCCTGGCCTTTGCGGCCGTGCAGCCAGAACGCAGCAGCGGTGGCTGGCTGCTCAGCCTGGACATGGACAGGCTGGACCGCCTGTATTTCCCGCGCAGCGGCTGGGCTGCACAGGCCAGTTGGTTTGGCGCCGAGCGGCGTGGCTACTCGCGCCTGGCGCTGGAGGCCCGCGCCGCCTGGTCCTGGCATGACTACGTGCTGGCCGGGCGTGCGTCGTGGGTGGCTTCGCCGCGCGGGCAATTGCCGCTGTCCGAAGCCGGGCGCCTGGGCGGTTTCCTTAACCTCACGGGCTTTGCCAGCGGCCAATTGCTGGGTGACGACGTGGCCTACGGCCACCTGCGCGCAGAACGTATTATCGGCCGCCTGCCACTGGGCTTGCGTGGTGACATGCGCCTGGGCGTGGCGCTGGAAACTGGGCGCGTGGCACAGCCTTACGCGTTGCAAAAGCAGGGCGGCTGGTTGCGGTCGCTGGCGCTCTATCTGGGCGGCGAAACGCCGCTGGGGCCGGTCTATGTGGGTGTGGGGCGCGGCACGGGGGGATCGACGAATGCCTATCTGTTCATTGGCACGCCTTGAGGCCGGGCTCGGGCTGCTGCGCAGGCTGCTGCTTTGCCTGGGCATGGTGGCCCACGCACAAGCACAAGTTCAGACGCAGGCGCAGGCCCCAGACCAGCCTTGGCCCCACTACGCTGGCGCGCCCGGTGGCGGCCGTCACACACCGCTGCAACAAATCAACGCCAGCAATCTGGACAGGCTGCAACTGGCCTGGACCTTTCGCACCGGCGAAGTCGGCCCCGGCAACACCCCCAACCGCCGCCTGACTTTTGAAGCCACGCCCGTGGTGGTGGGCGACACGCTGTTTGTCAGCACCGCCTACGGCCGCGTGTTTGCGCTGGATGCCGCCAGCGGCTTGCAGCGCTGGCGCTTTGATGCCGGCCTGGACCCCAACACGCGCTACGCCGAAGCCGCCAACCGGGGCGTGGCGGTGTGGAGCGACACCGCCGCAGCGCCCGATGCCGTGTGCGCCCAGCGTGTTTTCTTCGGCACGCTGGACGCGCGTCTGATCGCCCTTGATGGGCGCACGGGCCAACGCTGCACCAGCTTCAACGGCAATGGCGAAGTGCTGCTGCGCGACGCGGACTGGCCTGGTGCGCAAGACAAGGGCGGCTACGGTGTCACGTCGCCGCCGGTGGTCGTGGGTGACCTGGTGATCACCGGCTCGGCCATCGGCGACAACCGCGCTGCAGCGGTCGAAAGTGGCGTCGTGCGCGCCTATGACGCGCGCACAGGCGCGGTGCGCTGGGCCTGGCAGCCGGTGGCCCAGCCACTGAGTGCGGCCAACGCCTGGGCGCCGCTGTCGGCCGACCCGCAACGCGACTTGATCTTCGTGCCCACGGGTTCGGCGGCGCCTGACTTTTTTGGCGGCCTGCGTAAAGGCGACAACGCGCAGGCCAATTCACTGGTGGCCTTGCGCGCCAGCACTGGCGCGCTGGTGTGGAGCCGCCAACTCGTGCACCACGACCTGTGGGACTTTGACTTGCCTGCGCAGCCCACGCTGATCGACTTGGAGCGCCACGGCCGCAGCGTACCGGCAGTGGTGCAGGCCACCAAGATGGGCATGCTGTTTGTGTTCCACCGCGAAACCGGCGAGCCGCTGTTTGCCATTGAAGAAAGGCCCGTGCCTTTGTCAGACGTGGTGGGTGAAGCCGCGTCACCCACGCAGCCGTTTTCAGCGCTGCCGGCGCTGTCACCACAAGCCGCCGTCAGGCCCGAAGACGCCTGGGGCCTGACACCCTGGGACCGTGGCCAGTGCCGGGATCTGATCGCTCAGTACCGCAGCGAAGGCATCTACACACCGCCCTCGCTCAAGGGCTCCATCCTGCGCCCCAGTTACGCCGGCGGCAGCAACTGGGGCGGCCTGGCGTTCGATCCAGCCACGCAGACCGTGGTGGCCAACACCATGGACGTGGCTTTTGTCGTGGCCTTGATTGAACGTGAACACTACGACGAAGAACGGCGTTCTGGCCGCTTCGAGGGCTGGGACTTTGGGCGCCAGGAAGGCACACCCTACGGCATGCGCCGCAAGCCCTTGATGTCCAGGCTGGGCCTGCCCTGCACGGCGCCGCCCTGGGGCCAATTGGCGGCGGTGGACCTGAGCACGGGCCGCCTGCGCTGGCAGGTGCCCCTGGGCAGCACGCGCGACAAAGCGCCCTGGCCGCTGTGGTTCAACTGGGGCCTGCCCAACCTGGGTGGGCCGCTGGTCACGGCTTCAGGGCTGATCTTCATTGCTGCGGCCACTGACAACTTCCTGCGTGCCTTCGACCTGGCTAACGGTGAAGTGGTGCGGCAAGCACGCCTGCCCGCCGGTGGCCAGGCCAGCCCCATGAGCTACGCCGTGGATGGGCGCCAGTTCATCGTCATCGCCGCCGGTGGCCACGGCGGCATGGAGACCACGCGCGGCGACCACCTGGTGGCGTTTGCGCTTAAACGCTACTGAGGCGCCGCTGAGACACCGCGTTAGTGTGATCAGGCGGCCTTGGCTGGTTTGGTGCTGCTGCGCGTGGCCTTGTTGGCGACTTTGCGTGCCGCCACCAGGTTCAGCGCCGGCTTGGCCACCACCGTGCGGCGCCGTGGTTTGGCTTTGGCGGCCACGGCTGCGGCTGCGGGTGCAGGTGCAGGTGCCTCAATGGCCAGCGTCGCAGGCTCGGCGGTTTTGGCAGCCTGCAAGGCCTGCACCGCCTGCAGCAGCTTGCGGTGTTCAGCCAACAATGAATCTGCCAACTCGGCAATGTCAGGCAGCGCGCGGCGGCAGGCGATGAAGCCGTAGTCCAGGCGGCCGTTGTAGCTTTGCACGGTGACGTTCAGCGCCATGCCATGCGCCGGTATCGACACCGGGTAGTAGCTGATGATCTTGGCGCCGGCAAAGTAAAGCTGGGCCTGCACACCCGGCACGTTGGAGATGGCCACGTTGGCCAGCGGCGGCAGCACATTGGCCAGGCGCGAGCGGCCGTACAGCGAAGCCAGGCCCGACATCAACCAGGGCGCGGCCAGCATCGGAAAATCTGTCGGGATGGCAGTCTTCACGCGCGCCATCATGGCCTTGGTATTGGTCGATGCAGCGGCAATCTTGTGCAGCCGCTCCAGCGGGTCGGCGACGTCGGTGGCCAGCGTCATCAGCACCATGCTGACCTGGTTGTTGGCG
>JANNEX010000155.1:0-4510 GCA_031379155.1 Rubrivivax sp. | reverse complement strand
GCCGAGATCGTGGCCCTGCGCCACGCGGCCACCTTGCTGGGCAACTACCGCCTGCCCGAGTGCGAATTGTTCGTGACGTTAGAGCCTTGCGCCATGTGTGCCATGGCCTTGATGCACGCGCGTTTTCGGCGCGTCGTGTTCGGCGCGACCGACCCCAAGACGGGCGCCGCCGGGTCGGTGGTCAACCTCTTTGCCGAACCGCGTTTGAACCACCATACACAACTGTTGGGCGGTGTCATGGCTGACGCCTGTGGCCAGTTGCTGCGCGATTTTTTTGCCGAGCGCCGCGCGCGCCACCGCACGCCGCCACAGGTGCAATTCGACGCCCCCATTCCTGCCGGCGAAGCCCTGGAACTGCCCTTGCCACCCGACACCGCACATCGAGACCCATGACATCCCTGCACCTGTTCTCGCCCTCTGGCGTGGTGATGCGCCCGCCCGCACTGCGCCTGGCCGCGCGCCGCCTCACCGCCCTGGGCTTCGAGGTGCATCTGGACGACGACGCACTGGCCCGCCAGCAACGCCTGGCCGGCAGCGACGAGATGCGGCTGGCTGCATTGCACCGCGTGGCGGCCGCAGCGCCGTCCATCGCCATGCCCAGCCAGGGCGGGTATGGCCTGACGCGGCTGCTGGGCGGCATCAACTGGAAGCTGCTGGCACGCAGCGTGCAGCGTGGCACACGCTGGGTCGGCCACAGCGACTTCACCGCGCTGCAAATCGGCATGCTGGCCCACACGGCCAGCACCAGCTGGGCGGGGCCCATGGCCTACGACTTTGGCCGCGCCGACGCCGCCGGTGGCGTGGATGAGGTCACCCGCGACTGCTTCCTCGAAGCCATGGGCGGTGAACTGGAAGCCGTAGGCTTTCGCACCGAAGCCGGCTTTGACGGCCTGGACGTGAAGGGCATGCTGTGGGGCGGCAACCTGAGCATGTTGATCTCGCTGCTGGGCACACCCCACTGGCCGCAGGCCCAGCTCATCAAGGGTGGCGTGCTCTTCATCGAAGACGTGAACGAACATCCTTACCGCGTGGAACGCAGCTTGCTGCAGTTGCAGCAGGCGGGTGTCTTGCAAGCGCAAAAGGCCGTCATCCTGGGTGCCGTGTCGGCCTGGAAAGCATCGCCACTGGACCGTGGCTACACGCTCAAGACGGCAGTGGCGCGCGTGCGTGCAGGCATGAAAACGCCGCTGCTCACGGGGTTGCCCTTTGGCCACGTCAACCCTAAAGTCACGCTGCCGGTGGGGCGCAAGGTGCAGGTGGTGGTGCAGGGCCGTGACACCTTGATTGGCTGGTAAACAGTTGCTGAGCGGGCGGCGTAAGCCCCAGTGCAGCGGCCCGTTTTGCCGGCCTAGAATGTTTTCAATTGCTTGCCGGCCTTCAAGGCCCTGACCCCAGGCCACAAGCTGTCGGGTGCAAAGCGCGAACCCAGAGTTGTCTGCCGCCCGGTGACCCCGGGCCAAAGGCCCATCCGCCAGGAGCCCGCATGCGCGGACCAACGTTGAAAATCCGTCTGCGCCAGGCCGCCGCCCGCCTTTGTGTGTTGGCCGCTGGCCTTGGGGCCACAGCCTGCAACAACAACCCCTGGCCACACGAGTTGGCCGCCGCCAACACGCTGACCACGGCAGTGGTGGAATCGTCGCCCCGCCACCTGGACCCCACGGCCAGCTACTGGAACAACGACACGCCGTTCACCTATCAGATCTACGAGCCGCCCTACGGCTATCACTACCTCAAGCGGCCTTTCCAGCTGGTGCCCAAGACGGCGGCGGCGATCGCCAAGCCGCACTACCTGGACAAAAACGGCCAGGCGCTGCCTGACGACGCACCCGCAGGGCTGATAGCAGAAAGCGTCTACGACGTGCCCATCAAGCCCGGCATTCGCTACCAGCCGCACCCGGCTTTTGCGCTGGACGACAAGGGCAAGTACCGCTATCACGCCATGAAGCCCGGTGAGCTGGGCGAGCGCCGCACGCCGCTGCAATTTGAAGGGCAGGGCACACGCGAAATGGTCGCCGAAGACTTTGTCTACGCCCTCAAACGCCACGCCACGACGCGCATCACCGCGCCCATCTACAGCACCTTCGCCGAATACGTGGTGGGCCTGAAGGAATACGGCGACCTCATCAAGGCCGAAGACGCCATGCTGCGCCAGGGCCTTGACGCAGCCAGCCAGGACAAGCCTTTCCTGGACTTCCGCCAATGGCCGCTGTCAGGCGCCAGCGCGCCAGAAAAACACCTGCTGCGCATCCGCATCAAAGGCAAGTACCCCCAGTGGAGCTACTGGATGCAGATGACTTTCTTGGCCCCCGTGCCCTGGGAAGCCGATGCCTTCTACGCCCAGCCCGGCATGGCAGAAAAAGGCTTGACGCTGGACGTGTGGCCGGTGGGCACCGGCCCCTACATGATGACCGAGTTCATCAAGGATCGCCGCCATGTGCTGAGCCGCAACCCTAACTTCCGTGGTGAGCCTTACCCCTGCGAAGGCATGCCCGGCGACAAGGAAGCCGGCTTTTTGACCGACTGCGGCAAGACCATGCCATTCATCGACACGATAGTGAGCACGGTAGAGCGTGAAGCCGTGCCGCGCCGAGGCAAGTTCCGCCAGGGCTTTTACGACGTGGAAGTGTTTGAGCGCACCGACATGGGCATGGACTATTTGGTGGCCATGCAAGACAGCGAAGAGGTCAGGCGCGAATACCTGGACAAAGGTTTCAGGCTGGGCAAGGGCTCTGACGTCAACAGTTATTTCATCGCCTTCAACATGCTCGATCCGGTGGTGGGTGACGGAGAAAGTCCCCAGACCAAAGCACGCAACCGTAAATTGCGCCAGGCCATCAGCATTGCCATGGACTGGGAGGAGTACAGCAAGGTCTTCCCCAAAAAAGCCGGCGACACAGCCATGGGCCCGCTGCCGCCCGGCATCTTCGGCTCGCGCGAAGGCACCGAGCAAGGTGTCAACCCCATCACCCATGTGTGGAAAGACGGTAAGGCGCAGCGCAGGCCGATTGAAGAGGCCAAGAAGCTGATGGTCGATGCCGGCTACCCCAGCGGGCGTGACGCCAAGAGTGGCAAGCCGCTGGTCTTGAACTACGACTTCTACGCTCAGGCCACGCCTGAAGTGAAAGCTGAAATCGACTGGGTGGTGCGCCAGTTTGCCAAGCTCGACATCCAGCTTGAAGTGCGCGCCACTGACAACAACCAGTTCCAGGACAAGGTGCGCAAAGGCAAGTACCAGGTGTTCTGGCTGGGCTGGAATGCCGACTATCCGGACGCAGAAAACTTCCTCTTCTTGCTCTACGGCCCCACCGGCAAAACCAAGTTTGACGGTGAGAACACGGCCAACTATGCCAACCCCGAATACGACCGCCTCTACCAGCAGATGAAGACGCTGGAAGACGGCCCCGACAAACAAAAACTCATCGACGACATGGTGCGCATCGCGCGCGATGACGCGCCCTGGACGATGGGCTTTTACCCCTACGCCAGCGGTGCGGCGCAGCGCTGGGTGCACAACTACAAACCCGCCATCCTTATTCGTGACTACGGGCGCTACATGCGATTGGACGTGAACGAGCGCCTGGCTGCACATGCGGCGTGGAACAAGCCCGTGTGGTGGCCGCTGATCTTGCTGTTTGGCTTTGCGTTTGCTCTGTTCTGGATCGCCCGCAATCACTTCCGCAAACGCGAACGCACCAACGCACGCGGCGAGGTACTTGCCTGATGATGGCCCCCACGCTCACTTTGTTCGCTGCCCCCCGAGGGGGCGTTCAGCGCCTCGGGACGGCCCTGCGGGTCTGACATGCTGAGCTTCATCTTCCGCCGCATCGGCTACGGCGTGCTCATCTTGTTGGGCGTGAACCTGGCCACCTTCATTCTCTTCTTCACCGTCAACACACCCGACGACATGGCGCGCCTGAACCTGGGCGGCAAGCGTGTCACCCAGGTGGCGATTGAAAAGTGGAAGGCCGAACGTGGCTACGACAAGCCGATGTACTTCAACCCACAAAAGCAGGGCTCGCAGCAGCTGACGCAGACCATCTTTTTTGAGCGATCAGTCTCGCTGTTTGCGCTGGACTTTGGCCGTGCCGACAGTGAAAGCGCAGGTGACATCGGCCACGAGGTGAGTTCACGCATGTGGGTCAGCTTGCAGATGGCGCTGCCGCTGTTCATCTTGCAGGTCATGGCCAGCACAGCATTCGCACTGCTGCTGGTGATGTTTCGCAACTCAAGGCTGGACTTCTGGGGCGTGGTGAGCTGCGTGCTGATGCTGTCCATCAGCAGCTTGTTCTACATCATCGTGGGCCAATATTTGTTCTCACGCGTGCTCATGCTGGCGCCGATTTCCGGCTACGCGCCGGGGCTGGATGCAGCCAAGTTTTTGGTGCTGCCCATAGCCCTGAGCCTGATTGCGCGCCTGGGCGGTGAAGCCCGTCTGTACCGCGCCATGTTCCTGGAAGAAATCGGCAAGGACTACGTGCGCACGGCGCGTGCCAAGGGCCTGAGCGAAGCC
>JANNEX010000137.1:0-3497 GCA_031379155.1 Rubrivivax sp. | reverse complement strand
GGTGCAAGAAGGTGGCGTGCCGCCCATGGTGTTGACAGCGGAACAGGCGCGCGCGCTGCAAGGCCCCGACACCATGGACTGCATTGCACCGGCGCAAGACTGGCAAGCCTTTTGGCAGCAATCCGCAGCCGCCAAACGTGCCGGCGCGGCGTGGTTGCAGAGCCGCAGCACCAGCGCAGCATGACGCTGGCGCAGCGCAGCGGCTTGCACACGGCAGCCCGCGCGGGCGCTTGTGAAACGGTGCTGGCGCAGGCGCGCCGCCAAGGGCTGGAGCAAGTGCGTGTGGCCTGGGCCGACATTCACGGCACGATGCGCGGCAAGACCCTTGTGTGCGACAGCGAAGCCACGGCCTTGCAAGTCGCGCTGGACAACGGCGTGGGCATGGTCGGCACCGTGATGCTCAAAGACACGTCTGACCGCACGGCCGTCAAAGTTTTTGAGCCTGGCGCCGCACCCGTGTTTGCGCCATTCAAAGGCGCAGGCAACGTGCTGCTGCTGCCTGACCCCGCCAGCTTCACCGTGCTGCCCTGGGCGCCCGGCAGCGGCTGGTTGCGCGCTGACCCCTTGTGGGCTAACGGCAGCGCCGTGCAGGCCGACCCGCGGGGTGTGCTGCTGCGTGCACTGGCGTTGCTGCAAGGCGCTGGCTACGGCTTGCGCTGTGGGCTGGAGGTCGAGTTCCACATCTACCGCATCACCGACGCGCGCCTGGCCACGGACGACGCAGCCTGGCCCGCCGAGCCGCCCACGCTGCAACTCATCCACCCCGGCTATCAGCTACTGAGCGAAGCTTACGGCGACGCCGCCTATGAAGCCTTGGCCATCGTGCGCCGCACCGCACTGGGCCTGGGCTTGCCGCTGCGCTCGCTGGAAATTGAACTCGGCCCCAGCCAGGTAGAGGCCGTGTTTGGCGCCACCGACGCGCTCACCGCCGCCGACCACCTGCTGCTCTTTCGAAGCGGCGTGCGCCAGGCGCTGCGCCGCGCCGGCTACCACGCCAGTTTTGTCTGCCGCCCGCCCTTGCCACTGGCGGTGGCCAGCGGCTGGCATCTGCACCATTCGCTGGTTAGCCTTGGTGCATCAAGCGGCGCCAATGCCATGCAACGTGAACAGGCGGCCGGGGACGCTGACGACGCCCGCCAAGTGCTGTCCGACGTGGGCGCGCACTGGCTGGCCGGCTTGCTCGAACACGCTGGCGCCATGACGGCACTGTGCGCGCCCACCGTGCCTGCCTACAGCCGCTATCAAGGCAGCGTGATGGCGCCGCAAGCCGTGCTGTGGGCGCGCGACAACCGGGGCGCCTTGCTGCGCGTGTTGGGCGCGCCGCTTGACCCCGCCACGCGCATCGAAAACCGCTTGGCTGAGCCCCTGGCCAACCCATATTTGATGATGGCGGCGCACATCTTTGCTGGGCTTGACGGCGTGCAGCGCCAACTGCAACCGCCAAGCGCCACGCATGCACCCTATGCCGCCCGCGCCCAGCCGCTGCCCGCCAGCTTGGGGCCAGCGCTGGATGCTTTGGCCGCCAACGCCGTCTTGCAGCGTGGCTTTGGGCCGCTCATGGCCGCCGTGTACGACACCGTCAAACGCCAGGAACTGGAGCGCCATGCGGCGGCCGAGGATAAGGCGCAGTGGGAACGCCGCGAATACTTCGGCCGCTTTTGAGATGCAGTGCATAGCGGTTGAATTGGTGAACTCCGCAGGTGAGGTCCAGACCCTGCAAGCCCAAGTCGGCCGCAGCCTGATGCAAGCGGCGGTGGCTGCCGGCGTGCAAGACATTGCCGCTGATTGCGGCGGCAGCCTGAGCTGCGCCACCTGCCATGTGTTTGTCGATGCGGCTTGGTCAGCGCGCCTGCCCCCGCCCGGCACCGACGAAGAAGCCATGCTGGACATGACTGGCGTGCCGCGCCAGCCGCACAGCCGCCTGTCGTGCCAGATCGCCCTGGTGCCGGCGCTGCACGGAATGCGCGTGCATTTGCCGCCATCACAATACTGAAAGAGCGCTGAAACAGTGCTGAAATAGCGCTGAAAACGTTGAAAACAAAGAGGAGACCGCCGTGCCCCTGCTGAACAAGCTGGCCAAACTCTGCGCCGTGTTGGCCGGCGTTTTGCTCACCGCCATCACGCTCATGACCTGCGTCAGCCTGATTGGCCGCAACACCACGGGCTGGACCATCGTGGGCGACTTTGAACTCTCGGGCTCGGCAGCCGGCGCGGCGATTGCGCTCTTCTTGCCCTGGTGCCAGGTCAGGCGCGGCAACATCATGGTCGACTTTTTCACCGCCAAGGCCAGCGCTGCGACACAGCTCAAGCTGGACCGCTTGGGTGCGCTGCTGCTGGGCCTGTGCATGGCGCTCATGACCTGGCGCACGGTGGTCGGTGGCCTCAACGCCTGGACCTCGAAAGCCGGCTCGATGATGCTGGGCTTTCCTGACTGGGTGGTCTACGTGGGCATGGTGCCGCCGCTGGCGCTGACGACGCTGATTGCGCTGGCGCAAGCGGCAAAAGGCTTTGATGAAGAGGCCGCGCAATGAGCCGCCTGGCCGCTGCAAAGGCGAATACGGAAGTGCGCAGCACGCAGGTGTCGAGATGAGCCCCATCACCCTGGCCCTGCTCATCTTCGCCGTGATGCTGGTGCTGATGGCGCTGCGCACGCCCATCGCCATTGCGATGTTCGCCGCTGGCGCCGTGGGTTATGTGCTGCAAGCCGGTTGGCTACCGCTGGCCAGCTTTCTCAACACCCAGGCTTTCGCTCGTTTCGCGAGTTATGACCTGAGCGTGATTCCGCTCTTCATCCTGATGGGCAACTTTGCCACGCAAGGCGGCATCTCACGTTCGCTGTTTCAGTTTGCGGCCGCCGCCATGGGCCGTTTCAAAGGTGGCCTGGCCATGGCCTCTGTCATGGCCTGCGCGGCATTTGGCGCCATCTGCGGCAGCAGCGTGGCCACGGCAGCCACCATCACCCAGGTGGCCTTGCCCGAGATGCGCAAACACGGCTATTCGGGCCGCCTGGCTACCGGCACGCTGGCCGCAGGCGGCACGCTGGGCATCTTGATTCCGCCCTCAGTCCCGCTGGTGATCTACGCCATCCTGACCGAGCAAAACATCGCCAAGCTGTTTGCGGCGGCCATGGTGCCGGGCATCATCGCCATGCTGGGCTACATGCTGGCCATTGCCATCTATGTGCGCCTGGTGCCGGGCCAGGCGCCCGAGCATGACGAAGCGCCCAAGCTGACGCTGCACGCCCTGGCCGGCATCGCGCCCATCGCCATCATCTTCATCATCGTGTTTGGCGGCATTTACGGCGGCAAGTTCACGCCTACCGAAGGCGCGGCGGTGGGCGCGGCAGCCACCTTTGTGGCGGCACTGGCCAAGCGTGAAATCAACTGGGCCAAGTTCAAGACCTGCTTTTATGCCACGGCTGAATCGTCGGCCATGATCTTCCTTATTTTCCTGGGCGCCGACCTCATGAACTCAGCGTTGGCGCTGACCCAGGTGCC